>CAMDQC010000021.1 GCA_945905735.1 Prosthecobacter debontii
ATTTCTCCCGCCGGGTGGTTTTCTTTTTTTCGCTGTACTCCGCTGCCGCGAAACTCATTTGCTTTTCCATGCTCTTGTCTATCAGCTCTATCGCCCGCTGTCCCGCTATTTTACAGGGACTTTCGCTTTATTCAGCGTTTCCCTAGGGAGCATTCCAGCCCTATGAAAAACAATCCTGTCGGCTGGTTCGAAATCTACGTTCAAGACATGCCCCGCGCGAAGACGTTTTACGAAACTGTCTTCTCCACGAAGCTCGAGAAACTCCCCGGCACCGAGCTGGAGATGTGGACGTTCGGGATGGACAACAATTCCTACGGAGCACCCGGCGCGCTCATCAAGATGGACTGTTGTCAATCGGGCGGCGGCGGAACGCTGGTCTATTTTTCGTGCGAAGATTGCGCGGTGGAGGAGTCACGCGTCGTTGCGGCAGGCGGCACGGTGTTTAAGACGAAGTTTGGAATCGGCCCCTATGGCTTCATCGCGTTGGTGACGGACACCGAGGGAAACATGATTGGGCTGCATTCGATGAAATAGGGGAGACGGTCGCTTTTTGCGAAGCACGCACCGCGCGGCTGTCTCAACTACTTCGTGGCCACTACGCGCAAAATACCTCTATTCACTCGCGCCGCTTGGGAGCGGGTTTGATTGCAAATGAATCGCTGTCGTTGCGAAGCGGATGTCGGCCTACGAGTAGCGGTCGGCTTTAGCCCGCCGCCGTCCGCCGAAGAGTAGTGCTAGGCCGCCGAGGAGGAGCGTGGCACTCGTGGGCTCGGGGACTACGTGGAGGATGAGGTCATTCCCTCCGTCGGCAAATTGAAGCGTGCCGGTGATCGTGATGTCGCCGATGATGCCGGTCACGTTTGCGCCAAGTGTGCCTACGATTGGGGTGCTGCTATCGAAGAGCAGGTAGTCGCCGTTTTCAAAGCCCGTAAGAGCCGAGAATAGGAAGTCGTCGAATTCCAACACGCCTGTGCCAATGTTGAGCGAGCCGCTGCTGAGGAGGATTTTGTCGCTCGTGCTACCCAGCTCAAACTCAAGGCTGCCGGGATTGATTCCGCTGATGTCCAGCGAGCCGCTTGCCCCGAGGTTGAACGTGAGTGTGCCGGCAGAGTTGCCGGGAGCGAGGTGCCCGTTGACCGTGGCGGTGATGTCTCCGCCTGCGCCGAAGGTTCCCGCGCCTGCCAAGGTGCCACCAGGCCCGACGGTGATCGCTCCCGAACCGCTCGCGGAGCCGGTGAGGTTGTTCGCGCGGAGGGTTCCTGCGTTTACGGTAGTGCCGCCGGAGTAGCTATTGGCGTTTGTGAGATTCATGGTTCCGTCGCCTTCTTTCACGAGGGCTGCGGTGCCCGTGTCGGTGTTTTCGAGTTCGGTGTGGACGTTGAGATCGCTCGCGGAATCGCCAGTGACATCGTTTATCGTAAATGTGGACGCGCCTACCCACGCGAGACCGCGGTTCGTGTTGTCGCCGCCTTGCTGGGTGATTGTGGAAGGCGAGATGCCGCCGACTGAGACATTTCCGTGCAGGAAATAGTTTTCGCCATTGTAGGCAATCGCTCCGGGTTCCGTTGTCCATGTTCCCCCATTCATTTGGACAGCGCCGACATGTGTGTGGTCCACGCCCGTGCCACTTGTAAGGGTGCCTCCTGCATTGACGATGTAGTTCGCGGAGATGCTGGCCGCATTCGTAGAAGCAAACTCGAGCGTGCCGCCGTTGTTGATTCGCACGATTCCGTTTGCCGGAATACGGTTGTTCGTCTGTGCACCGGCGAGGGCGAGCGTGCCAGCGTTCACGGTGAAGATACCCGTGGCTGTGTTTGTGCCGTCGAGCACGAGACGGCCGTTGCCGGTTTTGGTAAAGCCGCCGTTGCCGGTGATGTTGTCGCTAATGGTGAGCGTGTTGCCGTTCGTATCGAAAACCGTCCCGCCGACAAGTTCCGTAGCGACGGTGATCGAAGTATTCACCGCTGCGCGGATGGTGCCAGCGCCGAGGTTGATGTCGCTCGGGAAGTTTGCGTTTTGCTCCCAAATTCCTTCGACACCGAGATTCAGTTCGCCGCCCGTCAGATTGAAGACGCCGGCATTTCCGCCGTGACCAAAGCGCAGGCCGAGCACGTTGGCTGTGCCGCCGCTGAGCGCGTAAGTGCCGTTGCCATCCCACGCAACCGCCATGGCGATGTTCGGCGAGTTGAGCGTGCCGCCGGATTGGTTGTAGGTGCCGCGGCCCTGAGGCCAGTGACCGAGGACGAAATTACGTCCGTCGGTATTCGCTGCGTTCACATCTACCTGTCCACCGCTCTGGTTGATAATGGCGTGCGCCTCGGCACCGCCGGCAGCGGTGTTGCCGACTGAGACACTATTTTGCACAAGCAGCGATGTGCCGGGTCCGATGTTTAGTGTTCCTCCCAGCGTGTCGTCTACTCCGCTGATGCCGCCTTGGAGGCTCCCCACCTTGATGTCGGTACCGTTGGCGAGTGTTGTCACGCCGTTGCCGAGGAGGAAAAGCGTGCCGGCAGGTCCGCCCGGATTGATGTCGTTCGCCACGGTAAAGCCAGCCGGGTTGGCAAAGGTCAGATTTGCCGAGACTGTCGTAAGCCCGGTGCCGAGCGAACCGCCGGGACCTACTGCCAATGTGCCGCCGGTGACGGAGTTGCCGCCGCTGTGAGTGTTTGCGCCGCTCAGTGTAAGCGTGCCGCCGCCGATCTTGCTGAGCGAAACAACTCCGGAGCCATCGGAAATCAGGCCGGCATAGTTACCGGCATTTGCGGTGATCGTTCGCGCACCAGCCACCGAACTCGAAATGGTTCCCGCTGCGCTTCCTGAGAGGTCGTTTTTTGTGAGGTTGTTGCCATTGAGGTCGAGTGCGCTGTTGATCACGATATTGCCAGTGACCGAGCCGCCCGCGTTTGCAGCCCCGAGTTTCACAGTGCCGGAACCGACGGTGAGTGTGCCGGTGTAAGCGGAGTTGTTTCCGCCGAGGACGATGGTCCCATTTCCGGCTGTCGTGATGGCATCCGGTCCAGAAATCGCCGAGTTTACGGTGAGGTCATTGCCCGCGTTGTTCGTCCAGGTCTGCGGGGCGAGCGTGTTGAACGTCGTGGTGCCGATGGTGAGAGCTCCGGAACCCGCTTCTTTGGTGATGCCGCCTGCACCGATACTCAAAGCGTCTGTTCCGTTGATTGTCACTGCACCAGCCGTGGCGCCTGAAATGGTGAGGCTCTTGATCCCGAAATTGCCGCCGAGCGTGTTGGTCAGGTTCGCCGCGCTGTTTGTTGCGAAGAAAACATCGGTCGTGGATCCCGGGACTTGGTTCGTATCGGTTCCACCGGCTGCGTCGGTGCGCCAGTTGCTGGTTGGCGCGACAGATGCATCGGCCCATACTGAACTCACGCTACCCGCCCAATATGCGGTCGCAGGATTCGCTGCGCCCGTCACGGTGACTTGATACGCCGTAGCCGTCCGGTTTGGTGTCCATGTGTAAAAGCCCGCCGGTGTCGTGCCGAGCGCGATGCTTCCATCGCCGGAGAATCCTGTGCCGGAAAGCAACGTGTAGGTGCCGGGGACCACGCCGCCGAGGTTGGCGAGATTGATGGAAGTGCTGCCTGAAAGGCTGATGCCACCGGAACTCACGATGGAATCCGACGCGGCCCCATTGACGCCAAACGTGATCGCTCCACCCGAGAGCGCGAGGCTGGATACATTGAGCGCTGCTGTGGCGACGCCTTTGCCAGTGAGGTCCAGTAATCCGCCGGAAACACTCAGAGCGCCCGCTCCAGTTCCGAGAGCCGTAGCATTTCCGATCCGCAGCGTTCCGCCGCTCACGCCCGTATCGCCGGTATAGGCATTCGCCGTAGAAAGGATGAGCGTTCCGTTGCCGGTTTTGTTGAGCCCGCCACCGCCGGAGAGCACACCGCTCATCGTGATCGTGTTGCCCGATCCGTCGAAATTGATGGCGTTTGCGCCGTTGCCGGTGAGCGTCGCATTCAGCGAAGACGACCAGCTTGCGCTTGCGGCGAGCGTCCCTCCCAGACCGCCGAGATTAACCGCCGCCGGACCGCCCGCGGTAATGATGCCGCCACTGCCGATATTGGCCGTGCCGCCTTGCACGGTGAACGTCGCAGATCCGGCGCTGTCGCGGTGATTCACCACGACTTGTGGCGTGTTAAATGTGCCACCGGTTTGGTTGAAGATACCTGTGCCACTGGTTGCGATGCCAAGTCCCGCAGTCGTCAGCGAGAGCGTTCCTCCGCTGAGGTTGTAAGTATTCGTAGTGCTCGGCCAGTGTCCCAGACGAAAGCCCACGCCTTCGCCCGAGTTGCTGGTGATGGTCAGCGAGCCGCCGGTATGGTTCACCGTATTGATCTGAGCCGCGCCGCCATTGTTTTCCCCCATGCTCACCGTCCCTGTCGTGATCGCGACAGAATCTTTAATGATGAGCGTTCCCGCGCCCTCTCCAGTGACCCCGCCTAAAGTATTGTTCTCTCCGACGACGATCCCGCTCGTGTTGTGAACGCCCGAGCCGCTCAGTGTGAGCGTCCCACCGGTTGCGCGGATCGAGTTCGAGTTCGTGCTGCCGGAAATCTCCATCGCGCCCAGTCCAATCTTGTAGATGCTCACTCCCGTATTCGTCATTGCTGCGGAGATAAGCAAGTCGGTCGTCGCCGCTCCGTCCGCCACCGTGGCGATGAACTTATTTCCGCTGTCTGCGCGCATATTGATACGCCCCGAAATGACCGCCGTATTTGCGCTGGCAAAGGTGTTCAATGGCGTGTTGTTCCATTGGTAAGCAGCGCCCGTGAGTGAACTCACACCGCCGTTGATGCGCAGTTCTCCGCCCGTCATATTCACGACCGTATTCCAGACGTGGTTATCGCCGCCGAGGCTTTCCACGTAGCCTTCGTTGATGGTGAGCGAATCAATCTTCGCACCGGTGGTGTAGCCGAAAGACGCGGAGCCGCCGTTGTTTGTGGCCAAAAGTTGTGCGCCGGCATTCACGGTCACCGCTCCGCGAAGATTACCGTTTCCGGCGCCTGTTTGTCCGGTCACTGCGAGCGTGCCGCCGTTCACCGTTGTCCCGCCGCTGTAAGTCGTGAGGCCGGAGAGCGTCAGCGTGCCATTGCCGGACTTCGTCAGACTGCCCACGCCATTGATTGCGCCGCTGATGGTGGTGGCGAAGCCGTTGCTGTCAAAAATCGCGCCTGTTCCGGCGACCATGTGCATTTCAAGACTTGAGGTCCACGCCGCCGTCGAGCGAATCGTGCCACCTCCGAGATTGATGTCGTACGTGGTGAGGGCGGCCGCATCGGTCGTCTTGAATCCATTCACGCCGAGATTCAACTGACCGCCGGTCATGTTGAACTTGCTCTCGCCACCCCCAGCAGTGCGAGTCTGCATGGTGATTCCGTGCGCGTTAAACGTCCCGCCGTTCAACGCGAATGTGCCGGAGCTGTCGATGCCGAGAATCACGCTGCCGACCGAGCCTTCCGCACCAGTGCCCGCTGCGCCAGTCATATTGAGAGTGCCGCCATTCATCGTGTAGCTGTTTTGTGCGCCGGCCACCTGCCCCCAGTGCCCGAGGCGGAACTGGTGACCGATATTCACATCGCCGCCGCTCTGCACGACATGCCCGGAGGCACCGTCCCATTCGCCGAGGTGAAACGAGTTCGAGACGTTCAAAACCGTCCCTGCATTGATAAATGCGCGTCCGAAGTTGTTCACGTTCGCGACCGGGCCCATACCATCCCCTGTGTGTCCCTCGCCGACGAAGATTGTGCCGATCGTGTAAGTGCCCGAGGCGAAGGTGAACCCACTCGTAGGGGCTGCCGCTGTGCCCGTTGAGAGGTAGAGCAGGTTCGCATTGAGTGCGACGCCGTTCACGCTGCCGGGCGTGCTGACAAATATATTGTCCCCTGCGAGGGGGGCAGCGCCGCCGCTCCAGTTTGCGCCATTGGTCCAATCGCCGTCGCCGGGATTGGTAAGCCAAGATACGTCGGCGGCGGTGAGGATGCTGGGAAGCGCAAGGAATGCGGTGATACTTGCTGTGAGAATACGACGGTTATTCATAGAGGTGTTTGGTGAGACATTAAGGTTATCGGAAAGTATAGATTCGGAAAGGAGGGATAGAGCAGTTTTTCTCCCGCGCAATTAGTTTTCACTTCGTCGCGACGACGCGGAAGTAACGCGGGGTGCTGCCTGCGGCTGTGGCGGAGCGAAAGGTGACTTGCTCCAGGCCGTTGCCGAGTTGCGTGGTGCTCACGAGGACCGTGGTGGCAGCCCATCCGGTGAGATTGGCGCTTTCTTGGATGGACCATGCGACATCGACGGCGAGGTGGCGGCGGGTGAAGGTGATGCTGGGGTAGTCGGTGCCGGAGACGTTCACTTTTCCTGCGCTGCTGAGGCTGGAGTTGTCGTGGGCGCGGGGGTTCTTTCCGTAGCAGTATTCGGCAAAATTGCTGAGGCCGTCGGCGTCTGCATCGTCCATCGTGCCCACGGGCGCGCCGAGGGCGCTCACCTCTCCGAGCGTCCAGTGGTTGAAGCGCCAGCCTTCGAATCCGTTCGCATTATCCGTGTCTCCGAGGCCGGGCGATCCGCCTTGCACGGCACTGAGCGCCCAGACATTTGGCAGCGGGGCCGATGGCGTGCCGTAGTCGGCCCAGCCGGGTGCGGCGTTGCGGGCGACGAGTGTGTAGCCGCCGCCGTCGGTCTGCGGGAACCACGATGGCTCGTAGTGAAATTCGAGGACTTCCTCGCCCTGCGAATCGACGATTTGGAGCGTGTCGCCGCTGTTGCTGAGGTTGCCGATGTATTGTCCGCCGATGGTCGCGCCTGCGCCGTAGCGGTAGGTGAATGCGGGCTGGTTGCTGACGAGGACGACGCGGGCGCCGGGTGCGAGCGATGCGCCGATTGGGAACGCAAAGTCGATGCCTTTGGTAAACCGCGAGCCTGCGAGACTGAGCGTGGTGCCGCCGGTGTTCACGAGTTCGATGTATTCGAAGTCGGACGCGGTGACGCCGGGAATGGCGGTCGCCTCGGCGGGTGTCGGGGCAGAAGGGGAGTAGTTGATTTCGGAAACGCGGAGCTGGTTCTGCGATGGAGTCGGCGCGGCGGTCCACGTCTGCGATGTAAGCAGGGTGTTGTCTGGGCGGCGGAGTTCGATGCTTTCGCCGCGTGCGGACATGGAGCCGTCGTATGGGCCGACGACGAGCCGGTATTGTCCGCCGGTCGCACCGAGAGTGCGGACGCGGAATGCGGCGGGCGATTTAGCAACGTGGAGCCGCCCGATATTGTCCGTGCCGGTCGTGAATGCCGGGATGACGGTGCCGGCGGGGAATGTGTATTCCACTGCGCCAGCGACGTGCCAACCGGAGAGGTCCACGGCAGCGCCGCTGGTGTTGCGGATGACGAAATACTCGTCGCTTTGATTTGCGGAGGCGGGGTTGAAATCGACGTCTTCGATGGTGAGTGAGGGGCTGGTGTTTTGGGTCGTGGGAATGCCGAGGGCGACGGCGTTGTTGAATAAGTATTGGCGGCGTCCGACGAGGAACGGGAATGTGGAGTTGCCCGTTTCGTGGCCGGTGAGCTGCGAGGTCTGCGGGGGATTTGGGTTGCTGTTTAAAATGCGCAACGCCTGCAAACGTGCGCCGTGTGCGTGTGTGGCTGCGTCGAGCACGCCACCGAATTGTTGGGTGGCGTTGCCATCCACCCACCATCCCCATTTTTGCAGCTCGCGGTCGCCGTCGGTGAGAAAGGCCGGGCCTACGCCGGGCGGGAGGTAGCTGAGCTTTGGCACCATGATCATGTCGCTCGATGCGGCGGGGGTGTTGAGGCAGTGGATGGCGAGGATGTTGGTGCCGACGCGGAGCGCGGGAAGGCCGAGCGTGGTGATGTCGCTGGTGGTGAACTGCACGGCGAGAGTTTCATCGCGGGCCCCGCCGGAGGCGATGGCGGTTCCGGGGCTGCTGGTCATTGTGCCGTCTTGATCCTGGTCGCCTGCGACGGCGACGCCGTTGATGTAGGCACGGAATCCGTCGTCGTATTTCATGCCGAGCAGGAGTGTGCTGATGTTCGCTAGCGCTGCGGCATCGGGGATTGTAAATGCGACGCGCACGTAGCAGGTGGCGTTGATGCCGGACATCTCTGTGCCGACATTGGAGTTGATGAGCGCGGTGTAGTTGCCTTCGCCAACGTCATAGCCGACGCCCGTGGTGCCGGTGGTCCAATTAGCGATGTTCACCGGGTCGGTGTAGTTGGTCCATTGGTTCGCGCCGGTGCCGGCGGTGAGTGAGAGACCACCGTTTGCAGCGGAAGGGACGAGCCATTTACACGGCGTAGCGTTTCCGTCGAAGATGGTCACTTCCACCGGGGGCGGGCCAGCAGGCGGGTCGATGAGGTCGATGAGCGATGTGACGCGGTTGTCCCAGATGCCGTTGGTCGCCGTGGAGGAAATGAAGATCTGGTCCATCAACGTGCGTGAGCGTCGCAGGAACATGCTGTTGAGTTCAGGCACGCTATAGACGAGCTGCATGAGCTGGTTTCCTCCACCGCCGGAGGGGAAGGTGCCTTGGCTGTGAATCTCGTCGTCGAAGTAACCTTGCGCGCCCCAAAAGGAGTGGCCGAAGCTGAGATCCTGGTCCCAAGGGAGCGGATACCATTCGCCGCTGCCGGTAGTGTCGCGATAGATGTAGTAGTTCTTGTGGCCCCAATCGGTGTTCGCGATGAGGCTGTGGACGACGCAGAAATTGATCAGCGCAGGGACGTTCACATTGTCGTAGAGATACTGGCGGCGCTGCGCAGTTGTTTGACCGCTGCTCCTGATGCCGGTGACGAACGCTTGGAGGTCGGAATTGTCCTCAAACTCGCGGGTCTTCTTTTCCGCGCCGGGAGCCGCCGAGCCTTCAAGGGAGTTGTACATTTTGTAAAGCGCGCCGTCTTTATCGAGGCCGCTGCGATCCAGGTATTCCTCGTTTCCGTCTTCGACCATATCCGTGAGGGCGAAGAACTGCATGGCTTCCGACGACGTGGCGCGACGGACGTGGAGTTGCTCGGAGAAATGGAAAGCCGCGTGTTTGCTATCGGCCCACGCAGCCCATGCGAGTGTGTTGCGGAGCTTTGATTTGTCGGCGTAGTTGGAGAGGAAGTTCACGCTGCGAATCTCCTTTTCGCCTTCCTTCCATTTGAAGCGATTGTCTTTGTTGAAGCTGAGATTGTAGCTCTTCTTCGGGAAGCCCTGCGTGCTTTGGCCGTGGATATTTACGTAAACGAAATCGTAAAACCGCCCGAGATAAACCAAGCTCGCACGAGTGCCTGTCGCGTTGTCCGCATTTGCCGGTGCTTCTAGGAACCAGTGCAGCACCGGCAGTCCCGTCGTGTAGCCCGCATCGGGGGCGATGGTGCCGTAATATTGGTCGGTGTCCTGCCCGGCGATGCCGTCGAGGTCGATGAAAAGCGGGTCGGTCGTCGTGGTGTTTGCGCTGTCTTTTGCGATGATGCGCCATCGAAGCATCTGCCCCGCAGAGATACCCGTAGTGGGAATCTGTGCAGTGTAGATTTTGTCGCCTGCGAGGACGTCCGGGGCGACGCCGTTGTCGAGCATGGTCACGAGCGTCTCGGCATTCCACATGGTGCGGTAGGCGACTTGCACGGTGCCGACTGCGTTGAGCGTAGATTTCACCTGCGTGGTGATGGTGAGCGGTGCGCTGCCTACTCCGACGACTGGAGGGGTGGGATTCTTCGTTGTGTTCGCGACGTGTGGCCCGATGGCCGAGAGAGGCGCGCTGTTGGCGGTGCCAGGCGTTTCGGGGTTGAAGTAGGAAGATACGCCGCTGACTGAGGAAATCCCGTCCAACTGCGGACGCACCAGCACGTTTGGCTCGGTGGTTGAGTTATTGATGATTTGGATCGCCATGATGTTTGTCCCGGTGACGAGTCCGCCCGAAGCCACGGATATCGAGGTCAGCCGGGAACGCCCTGGGTCCTGTCCTGTCGCGGTGAGCGCGAAACTGCTCCACGCGGGGACGGTGGGCGCGTTGTAGGATGCAACCTGATTTCCATTGATCCACACAATGTAGCCGTCCACCGCACGCATGGTGAGCAATGCTCCGCTGATCGTAGATACATCCGAAATCGTAAATGGAATGCGTACGTAGGCCGATCGATTGGTGCTCACCATGCCCGAGAGGGTGGTCGCTATGTCGCCCGTATCGACTCCAGTCGTGCTGAAGAGTGTCGTTCCATTCGTTGTGTCCGCGCCGATGGCAATTTGGGCAATTTCGGTAGCGGTCAGGTTTCGATTGTAAAAGCGGATGTCATCCAGAAGTCCGTTGTATTTTCTCCAAAAGGGATCGTGGGAGCGTCCAATCTCGATGGACTGGGTCGAAGTCCACCCATTCGCCGCGCCACCCCATGCTGCTGTGTTGTTCGCAGTGGCCGCCTGGGCACCGTCCACGTAGAGAGTCACGGGTTGGCCGGAGGCAGTATTTAGCGTCACCGCGATGTGATGCCATTGGTTGTCGCTCACATTTGCCGGCCCGGCAAAAGCGACATAGTTGTTGTTCGACTGGATAAATATCTTTCCGTCGTCTCCCTGTACGATGACGACGCCCGCTGTGGCGCTGCGGCGATCCCAGAGCATGGCCCCTGAGTTCCCCGAACCAATCGGAAGACTCGCCTTCATCCAAAAACACACCGTCGGAGCTGCCACATCGTATGCTGGATCTCCCAAGACCAAAAACTGATCGTTCTCCGAACTCACAAAATTCAGCACCCCTGTCCGTTTTAGCGGCGTTACTCCGGTATCGGTAGCCGATGCGAGAAACGAAGCACTCGTGCTGTTTGCCAGATACGACGATGGCCCAGTGTCATACGTCAGTGAGGTTTCTGTGGAGTTGTAACGGTGAACGATTGACCCAATCGCGACGATCTCCGGCACTGGCACGCCGCCATTTCCCAGCGCTGCGACGCCAGCGGTCCATCCCGTTTCGTTAAACGGTTCATTGCCTCCGCGCCACGTGCTCCCCATCGCTGGCCCCGTCGAGGAATTTGGCACGCGCCATTTGACCGCCGTGGTTGCCGACACATAAGGAATCGCCGTCCCCGCCTCCGAGAGCCCGTAAGAAACATCCGCAGCCTGGGGAGGGTAGGGGGCCCACGAATTAATCACCGTGGTCGCACCAGTTGTCTCGGCTTTTGTCAGCGCGAGATACTCGCCACCGGCATCGAGCTTGAAGTTTGTGTGTAAGTTTCCTGTGGCATTTCGGCGGTCTTTATTTGAGGCAAAGATGACGAGGTAACTCCTCGGCTGAATGAGACGGTCCGGCATCGCCCACTTGCGAAGTTGCGTGCTGTTATCCGTGAGATACCAGCCGGAAAGGTTCACGGAGGACAGGCTGGAGTTATAGATTTCGATCCAGTCTTCGTGATTCCCGTCCTCATCCAAAATTCCTTCGACGTTGTTCGCTACAAACTCAGAGATAGAGAGTTGGGCATGAAGGGCGCATGGATTAAAGAGCGCGATCAGGGCGAGAATAACGCAACGGACGAAGTGCATTGAGTCACGTAACATATTATCCATTTTGCGCCAGCGGGAATTTGTAATGCAAATGCTCCCTAACCGCTATCGAAGGGCGCTCGTGAAAATTCAATCTGGGTGGGGGAAAGGGCAGACTACGGACGCCCGATCGTATGCGAGTGCGTGCTGATCCCGCGGCTGCGCTGAGCCCGCCTAAGCGCCGGGGCGTGGCGGCGGACCGTCGATGCGGGGTGGCCGATACTCTTCGGGCGTCAATTTACCGTCGCCATTCTTGTCGAGGACCTTGAGCGAGTTGCCAGCCTTGGCGATTTCGTCGGCGTCGAGCATTCCGTTTTTGTTAAGATCGAGCGCGGGGATGACGGGCATCGCCAAAGCGCCACCGCGAGTTGGCGCATGGCCGTTGGGCATCGGGTCGGGGCCTCCTTCGAGGATGCCGCGTGGTGGGCCGCCGAGCGGGGCAGGGCGTTGGGCTCCGCCGGGTGGACGGTCGCCTTTTGAAAAGCTCTGGTCGGGTGTGCCGTGCCACATCCGCGCGACGAACGGATACTCGGCGCTGATGCAGTAGTAGTAAGTGCCCTCGGGGAACTCGGGCGTGACGCCTGTGCGGCCGTTCGTTTCGTCGAGTTCCCCAGCGCCTGCGACGAACTCGAAGTCTTGCGAAAAGCGTCCATCGTAGCTCCCGCCGGGTCCGCCTTCCTGCGCGGGGCGGGGGCCTTTCTTGAGTTGGTAGCTGGATTTCATTTTGCGCAATTCGCTCTTTCCGTCCTTCGCATCGGCGTAGGCCCAGCTTGTGTAAACCGGGAATCCATCGGCAGCCCAGCCAACTTGCAGCATCTTTTTGCCGTCGCCGCCAAGCCGATCGACGAGGCCGACGGGCAGTGCGTGGTAGTGGTAGGAGCCGTTCGGCTGAACGTGGGCGTTGTGTTCATCAAGGCCGAGATTGAGGAACCCCGTCGCGGCTTCGTAGCGCCAGCCGGACTGCGGGTCGTTGTTCCAAGTCTCGCCGGTGCCGGGCTCGAAAGGCACGCCGTTCAGCGCGACGCCCCACCACCAGCCGCCGCGACGTTGCGGAGAATCGCTGGCCTTCGGCTTGAGCGGGACGCGGAACGTGTAGTTCTGCGCAGTCGGGACGTTTGGATTTCCGCGACGCGGAAAAGTGCCCGGCGCATGGTCCGGCCAGCCGTTCGCTTTGATGACGCGAAACTCGCCGTCGATCGTGAATGTCACGGAGTTCTCCACTTTCGCGGCAACCGTAGTCGTTGCAGGGCGAGGAGGCGAAACATCGGCTTGGGCGAGGAAAAGTGCAGCGGTGTTTGCGACGGCTACGTCGCCCTCGTGCCCCGGATGCGCCGCTGCGGAAGCGACGAGGAAGAGGGTTGAGGCGCTGCAAATAAGGAAGTCTCGTCGTTCTTTTCGAGTCATACGTGGGTATGGGTCGCTTTTTGGATGCGGCTGCAATTCACGAGCAGAGCCCCACCGGTAATGGTGCGGCTCTGCTGTTGTGAATCAAACTCTCCGACTACTTCTCGAGCTCGGGACGCTGCGGCCGACCTTCGCCACCGGGCGCGGGTTGTCCGCCGCCGGGAGGACGACCTTCTCCGCGTCCGCCGGGCGCGGCACCGCCGGGAGCACCTTGCGGACGGCCTTCGCCGCGACCGCCTGGGGCGGCTCCGAGCGCGCCCGGTTGGCGACCCTCACCGCCGGGACCGCCTTGTCCGGCTGGGCGTTGCGGGCGAAACTCTTCTTCGGTAATTTTGCCGTCGCCATTTTTGTCGAGCTTCTTGAGGGACTCTGCGGCTTTGGCGAGTTCTTCGGCGTCGATGGTTCCGTCTTTGTTGATGTCGAGCGCTTCGATGATCGGGCTGACGGGACGGAATCCCTGTCCGCCGGGGCGAACATCACCGGGAGGACGATCTCCCTGTGGGCGATCTCCTTGTGGGCGATCTCCTTGCGGGCGATCTCCTCGAGGACGATCTCCGCCCGGTGGTCGCGGCGGCGGTGCGTCTTGGGCGATGATGAGGTTCGACGATGCGCCGATTGCCAGCGCGAGGATGATGCTTTTTGTTTTCATGGTGTCTGTTGGTTACTTTGTTTTTTCCGAGCCCGCTTCGATGCAGTAAATCGCCCGATTGGAGCGTAGAAAGAGCTGGCCGTCCGCGATGGCGGGCGTGCCGTTGAATTGCGAATCGTCGCCCGCAAGCTTGTTTTGAGCGACGAGTTTGAAGGTCGGACTTGCGTCGAAAACGAACGTCCCGTTTTGCCGGCTGACGGCATAGACAAGGCCGTTTGCGAGAACCGCAGATGCGTAAAACGGCTTGCCGCCGCGCCCAGTGGCGGACGCTCCGGGGATACGCTCTTTATAAACGAGAGCGCCGTCTTTCGCGCTCAGGCAGAGTGCGAATCCTTGATCGTTCACCACGTAGAGATGCCCGCCGGAGACAACTGGCGACGGGACATACGACGCATTTTGGCTGCTCCAAATAATCGCAGAATCCGTCACATCGCCTTTCCCTCCAGCCTTCACCGCAGCAGCGCCGAGGCGTGGAAAGCCGCCGTTCACATAGATGTTCCCGTCAGCAGCGACGATGCTCGGTGAGACGTTGCCGCTGATTCCCGTGCCTGCAAACCACCGCAGTTTTCCGGTGTCCGGATTCATTCCCCAAAGTTCGCTGGGCACCGCAAGGACGAGGTCCGTTCGGTCATTTGTGGTGACGAGTGCCGGGGTACTGTAGCAAAGCTCCAGCGAGGCCGAAGGCGCTTTCCAGACTTCCTTCCCGGTGGTCTTGTCGAGCGCGCGGATGCTCTGACTTTCCTCGCTCGCGTTCACGATCACGTTGCTCCCGCTCAGGACGAGACTCGCGCCTGAGCCCCAGCGGCGATTCCCCGACTCCTTGCCGACATTGACCTTCCAAAGTTCCTTGCCTGCGAAATCAAACGCCAGCACGCCTGTCTTTCCGAAAAACACGAAAACCCGCTCGCCATCCGTCGCCGGTGTGCTGCTCGCGTAGCCGTGCTCCGTGAGGAATCCGCTGTACGAATCCTCCGGCATCTCCGCAGCCACCGCTTTATCCCAAAGCACTTTGCCCGTCGCGCGGTCGAGGCACACAAGATGCCTCTGGAGCTTCTCCATCGCGCCATCGCTCCCGTCGCCGTAGCCCGAGTAGCACGTCACAAAAACGCGGTTCTTCCAAATGATCGGACTCGATGAGCCAGGCCCTGGAAGCGCGGCTTTCCATTTTACATTCTCTGCGTCACTCCATGTCGTTGGAGCTTTGGTATCGCCTGCATTTCCACTGCCATCGGCCCCGCGAAAGCGCGGCCAATCCGCCGCATTGGTGGTCGTGATTAGTGAAATGAGTGCAAGAGCGAGTTTCATCGGTGTTTGAGAATTGGTCCGGTCTGCTAACGACAAAACCGACCTCCACCGTGAATAACTCCGCAGCAGCATGAAAGACGCGTCTTTTTACCGTCCCTTTACAAAACGGCTCTCCGCAGACTGCTGCACTCGCCGATTCTTCCCCGAGGCCCCGCGGCACGATAGGTCGTGCTGAAACGCCGAGCTTTACAGTGCGCGTTTGGCTTCGCCGCGCGGTACTGCTTTGAGGACTCGTGCGATGATGTCGTCCACAGTCACGCCTTCGGCTTCCGCATTGAAAGTGGGGACGATCCGGTGGCGTAGGACGGGCATGGCGAGGGCTTCGATGTCGTCAATGGTGACGTGGAAGCGGCCTTGGAGCACGGCGCGGACTTTGCCGGTAAGGATCAGGTTTTGGCACGCACGAGGTCCGGCCCCCCAGGCGATGAGTTCTTTGATGAATGCGGGGGCGTCTTTTTCGTTGGGGCGGGTGAAGCGGACGAGGTCGAGGACGAAGTCGGTGACGTGGTCGGGGACGGGGACTTTGCGGACGACTTTCTGGAGCTCAAGGATTTGTGCGCCGCTGAGGACGGGCTGGATGTCGGCTGCGAAGTTGCCGGTGGTGCGGGCGATGATTTGGCGTTCTTCTTCGCGGCTGGGGTAATCGACTTTGACGAGGAAGACGAAGCGGTCGCGCTGGGCCTCGGGGAGGGGATAGGTGCCTTCTTGTTCAATCGGGTTTTGGGTAGCGAGGACGAAAAATGGCTGGTCGAGCTTGAGGGTATTGCCGCCGACGGTGACGCAGCGTTCTTGCATGGCTTCGAGGAGTGCGGCCTGGGTCTTGGGCGGCGTGCGGTTGATTTCGTCCGCTAGGAGCATCTGGGTGAAGAGCGGGCCTTTTTGGAAGACGAAATTGCGGCGTCCGGTCGCGGGGTCCTCTTGAATGATGTCGGTGCCGGTAATGTCACTTGGCATGAGGTCGGGGGTGAACTGGATGCGGCGGAAGCCCATGTTGAGCGTCTTGGCGAGGGTGCTGACCATGGCAGTCTTGGCGAGCCCGGGGACACCTTCGAGGAGGCAGTGGCCGCCCGCCAGAACGGCGATGAGAAGTTCTTCGATGACCGCCGCTTGTCCGACGATGAATTTGCCCATCTCCGCCGCGATCTTCGCGTAGGAAGATTTGAGCAGTTCTGCGGCGGCTTTGTCGTCGAGTTGAGATATTGCGGATGCTTCGGTGGTCATGGCCTGTCCTTTATCGGGAGGCGCGAGCGTTCTTAGGCGCGGACTGGAGAAATTGTGAAATAGGCTTATGAGAGCAGCGCTCGGAGGCTGGAGAGGAGGAGCACGTCGCGGAGGTGCTTCATGTCGGCGGCGGACATCGCGGAAGGGCGTCCCTTCTTCCCATACACGAAGATGCGAAGTGCGGCGAAGATGGCTTCGTGGTCTTCGAGTGGAATCTCGGCATCGAGAATCCATGCGCCAAACTCGGACAACTCCGCCAGTTCTTCAAGCCAGCGCATGACGGTGTCTTCCGGCGGGCCGGAAAAGCGTTGCGTGACCATGCCGAGGATGTCGCGCCGCGTGGGGACGTTGAGCAGCAGCGCGAGGAAGAACCGGTGCTCTACTTCGGTGATGGATTTGCGCAACTCCACGAGCCCGTCGCGGCGGACGATCTCATCGAGCGTGGGGATGGCGAAGTCTGCGAGGCGACCGTGCTTTTTACGGAAAATCTCCGCGCACTCGTCCCAGCAATCCAGCGCACGCAGATGGCCGAGGCAGTTTTGCAAAATGAAAAGCCCGCGCTCGAAATCCAGCTCCCTCAGCATCTCGGCGACGAGGTCGGCGTAGGCATCGTCGTGCGTCCTTTCGAGCACGTCGAGGAGCTGCTTGCGGCGGGTGGTGAGTGCGTCGTTGTAGAAAGGGTCCACGGCGAGGTGGGGCGGGAGGTAGGTGAATTGCGGGCCAGTGCCGGGGTCGGAGTGCGTGCGGATGACGACGCTGATGGAGGGCGAATCGAGGTGGAAGAGCGCGTGAATCTGCGAGCTGCCGGAGATGATTTCCACGGTGCTGCCGGTGGGAAGAAGCTGCGTCTCCTGCATCCGCAGATTGCCAACCCGGAGGTGTGCGGTGACGGGCTCCGCCTGCTCGAACACAAAGCGGGAGTGAATGCTGGAGCCCGCGAGGACGTGGAACGCGCCGGAGAATTTGTGCTGGTGTATGTCCGTCGTCCCTTCGAGCCAAAAGAGTATCTGGATGTAAAACCGTGGGTCGTCGAAGACGATCAACTCCGGCTGGCCAAAGCCCGACTGCGTCTGGAACGGCTGCGCGTCATCGAGCAGGAACTCCCGCATGAGCGCAGGGACATCGACATGCTTGGAAGGCGGGCGCTTTTCAAACGCACGGCGCGCAATCGATGGGAACTGCGCCAGCGAGAAATTGGTCTGCTTCCATTGTGCTCGGACGGTGCGCCCGAGTTCTGCGAAAAATTGGTTCATGCGCCCTTGTGCAGACCAGCCGGAGTGAGCGCTACAATTCTTTTACAAACGTCGCACATCAACGGAACACATCGGCGCGGAGTTCTGTCATTATCGCACCATGAAAATAAAACTCGCATTCGCTACACTCGCCCTCGCCGGACTCTCTATCACACACGCCGCAGGAGACGCTGCGACGGATGATCGCCCGGTCGTCCAGATCGCCATCCTGCTCGACAACTCGGGAAGTATGCAGGGACTCATCCAGCAGGCCAAAACGCAGATTTGGCAGATCGTCAATGAGTTCATCGCCGCCAAGCAGGACGGCAAGACGCCCCGCGTGCAAGTGGGGCTCTACGAGTACGGCATCAAGGACGCGCAGGACGATGGCTTCTACGTCCGCCAGCTCGTGCCTCTCACCGAAGACCTCGATAAACTGAGCGAGAAGCTCTTCGCCATCAACAAACGCGACTCGGGCGGATCGGAGCTTTGCGGATGGGCGATCAAGGAGGCCGTGGAGAACTTCAAGTGGGACAAATCGGCGAAGACCTACAAGGCGATCTTCATCGCGGGGAACGAGGAGTTCACCCAAGGCAGCGTGAACTATAAAACGTCGTGCAAGGCGGCCATCGAGAAAGGGGTCATCGTCAACACCATCCACTGCGGCGACGAGCAAGAAGGCATTCGCGGCATGTGGAAAGATGCGGCGTCAATGGCCGACGGGCGCTTTCTCAACATCAACCACAACGCCACCACCGCCAGCATCCCAGCCCCGCAGGACAAAGGGATCGCCGAGCTAAACAGCAAGCTGAACGACAGCTACATCGGCTACGGCAAAGGCGGCGGTGCAGGAAAGGCGAACCAAGTCGCGCAGGATGGCAATGCGGCGTCTGCGCCCGGCGGCTCGTCCATCCTCGCATCGCGTGCGCTGTCGAAGAGCGCCACGGTTTACTCGAACTCCTCGTGGGACCTCGTGGATAAATCGAAGGAGAAGGGCTTCGACATCACGAAACTGAGCGAGGCCGACTTGCCCGAAGAAATGAAGAAGATGACGCCCGCCGAGCGCGTGGCCTACGTGGAAAAGAAGCGCACCGAGCGCGAGGAGCTGCAAAAGAAGATCAAATCCCTCGCCGAAGAGCGGGACAAATTCATCGCCGAAAAATCCAAGAGCGACGCGAAGGAAAGCACGCTAGGCAAGGCCGTGACGACCGCCGTCCGCGAGCAGGCGGAGAAGAAGGGCGTGACGTTTGAGAAGAAGTAATCGGTCTATTTCTTTTTCGGCGGAGACTTTGCGGCGGGCTTCGCTCCAGCAGGCTTCGACGGCGGTGCGGCGGTCCATTTGATCTCGGCGATTTCCGCATCGTCGAGAGAGAGATTTCCGTTGCCGTCAAAGATTGAAAGCCAGCTCTTTGGGTTGTTGCGGTAAACTGCCTGAAGCTTCGAGATTTCGATGCCGGTGATTTTTCCGTCGCGGTTCTCGTCCACTTTTTTGGCCTCGTCTCGTGCGAGATCGCCGATGGAGCGTTGAGGCTTCGCTCGTGTCGGTTTTTTCGCAGGGGCACCCGGCTTTTTGGCTGGAGCTGCGGGTTTTTTCGGGGCCGGGGCCGCCGCGCTGGCTGCGATGGCTGTGATGAGGAGGAGTGCGATGAGTTTCATAATGGTGCGAGGCTACGACTTACGAGTCGCTTGAGCAAGCGGTCGGACGAAATCGGCGACTTTGCGCACGAGGTCGGGGTCTGCGCCGAACTCTTCGATTCGCCGGACGATTGCGCTACCGACGATGACCGCGTCTGCCACGGCGGCGATGGCTTTTACCTGTTCCGGCTTGCCCACTCCGAAGCCGACCGCGATCGGCAGTGAAGTGGTCTTTTTGATTGCTGCGACTTGCTGCGCCATATCCTCGGCGACGTCGGACCGCTCTCCCGTGACGCCCGTGCGGCTGACGTAGTAGATAAATCCGCCTGCATCCTTGGTGAGTAGTGCGATTCGCTCGGGCGGCGTGGTCGGCGCGATGAGGCGGATGCGTTTCAGCGGGCCGTGCATCCGAAGTTCGGGCGACGCCTCGTCTTCATCCGGCGGCAGGTCGAGAAACAGAATACCATCGGCACCGGCGGAGGCTGCATCAGCGAGGAAGGTGTCGAAGCCGTAGCGATACACTGGGTTCATGTAAGTATAGAGCACGATGGGGATCTGGCTCTTCACGCGAATCTCGCGGATACATGCAAAGACGCCGATCACGCTGGCTCCCGCAGCGAGCGCCCGAGTGGATGCCATCTGGTTCACCACTCCATCGGCGAGTGGATCGCTAAACGGGACGCCGATCTCGATGAGGTCCACGCCCGCATCTTCCATCGCCCATACGAGTTCGCGCGTTGCGGCAAGCGTCGGGTCGCCGCCGCAGATGTAGGCGATGAATCCGGCGCGGGATTCCGAGCGGAGTTGAGTAAATTTTTGGTCGATGCGATTCGTGGACATGGAGCGCGAGACTGGCGGAATTCGCTGCTGCGCTGCAAGCACGGCGTTGACCGCGAGCGCGGATTCATTCTAACTCATCGCCATGTCCGAGCCGACCGATCCAAATCAACCCGCAGCAACGAAAAAACCGCTCCGTGACCTCGTGGAAAAGACCGCGAGCGGCGTGCAAAAGCGCCCCGTCAATTCGATCGTTTGGGCATTCTTCGTTGGCATCTTCCTCACCATCGTTCCTGTCGGTCGCATCGTAGGAGCTGTGGTGAGTCTCGCGGTCGCGCTCATCCGTCCTGTGCTCCTGCTGCTCGGCGTCGTGAAGCTCTTCGAAGAAGTGGAACAGCGCCGGAAATGAACCGCGAACTGGCGAAGCGATGGGCGGAAACATGCAAGCGCAGTCCGGCGGTGGCTCTTATCTCTGCGGTCGCCGTGGGCTTTCTAGCAGGCATGGTCCTCCGGGCTTTTGAACGTCGGAAAGAATAATCGGATCTTCTTTGTGGCGACGATTGCCTGTTCGGTTCGCATTCGCGTTGTCAAAAGGAGAGAGACTCGCGCTGTGTGTCTTTCGCTGGGGAACGCGGTTCCCACACTACTACTATGAAAATCTCCACAAAACATCACCTAACGCTGCGCATGATTGCCGTCGCCTTGCTGGCGGTCTTCGTCCTTCGCTCCCACGGCGCAGATGCGAAGCAAAACATCCTCTTCATCCTCGCCGACGACCTCGGCTGGTCCGACACCACGCTCTACGGCGGGACGAAGTTCCACAAGACGCCGAACCTCGAACGCCTCGCGAAACGCGGGATGATTTTCTCCCGCGCGTACTCCGCCAGCCCGCTCTGCTCGCCGACGCGGTCGAGCATTCTCACCGGACTGCATCCGGCGCGCACGGGCGTCACCACGCCGAATTGCCACGTCCCGCAAGTCGTGCTGAAAGCGACCATCGGCGTGAAGGCTGCGGCGGGGAGCAAAGCCGTGGATCCGAATCCCGTCACGCGCCTCAACACGACCTACACCACGCTCGCCGAGACGCTCAAAGCTGCGGGCTACGCCACCGGGCATTTTGGAAAATGGCACCTCGGCCCCGAGCCATACTCGCCGCTTCAGCAGGGCTTCGATGTCGATGTCCCGCACCACGCCGGCCCCGGACCCGCGGGCAGTTTTGTCGCGCCGTGGAAATTCAAGGACTTCGACCACGACCCCGCCGTGCCCGACCAGCACCTCGAAGACCGCATGACCAAGGAAGCCGTCTCCTTTTTGGAGAAACACAAAGACGAACCGTTTTTTCTCAACTACTGGATGTTCAGCGTCCACGCGCCGTTCGACGCAAAGAAAGCGCTCATCGACAAATACGCGAAGACCGCCGACCCCGCCGACCCGCAGCATTGCCCCACGTATGCCGCGATGGTCGAGAGCATGGACGACGCCATCGGCACGCTGCTCGACACGCTCGACCGCCTGAAGCTCGCCGACAAAACCATAGTCGTCTTCACCTCCGACAACGGCGGCAATATGTATAGCGACGTGGACGGCGTCGTCCCCACCAGCAACGCCCCGCTGCGCGGCGGAAAAGCGACCGTCTATGAAGGCGGCATCCGCGTCCCCTGCGTCGTCAGCGTTCCCGGCATCACCGCGCCCGGCAGCAGCAGTGATGCCTCCATCCAGAGCACCGACTTTTTCCAAACATTCCTCGAACTTCTCGGATTGCCGCTGCCGTCCGGCGTTCCATTCGATGGAAAAAGCATCGTCCCCGCCCTGCGCGGACAGCCCTTCGAGCGCGGCCCGATGTTCACCTACTTCCCGCACAACCCGCCCGTGCCCGAATGGCAGCCGCCCTCCGTCGTCGTCCACGAAGGCGATTGGAAACTCATCCGCCTCTTCTTCCAGGGCGAAAACGGCGCGCACCGCTGGAAGCTCTTCAACCTCCGCGACGACATCGGCGAAAAAAACGACCTCGCCGCAAAAGAGCCCGCCCGAGTGAAAGCGATGGACGCCCTCATCACAAAATTCCTCACCGAGACCAGCGCCGTCCAGCCCGTCCTGAACCCCGACTTCGACGCCGCGAAGTATCGCCCCGAAGAGGAGGGCAAAGGCAAAATCCGCGACAACGCAAAACCCGACCGCGCCCGGAAGAAAACCCCTGCACCCGCACCCGCCGCCGTCGCGCCGGAGAAAGTGGATGCCGCCCTGCAAGGCTGGCGCGCACGAGCCTGCACGGCGACGGTGGAAGACGGAATCGTCACCATCACCGCGACCGGCGACGCGCCATTCCTCGGCTTCGCCCCCGGCCCGCTCGACGCCGCAGCCACGCTGAAAGTCCGCATCAAAAGCAACGGCGGCACCGGCAAAGTCGCCTGGCTCCCATCGCCCGCCACTCCCGCAGCCGAAGCCCCCAAGCCCGCCGAGTTCAGCATCAAAGCGGGCGAGTGGACGGAAGTCACATCGCCCATCCCGGCCGTCCCCGACAAACCCGGAGTCCTCCGCCTCTTCCTCCCCGGCGACGCCACAGCCATCGACTGGATCGAACTCACCACCGCAGGGAAAGCGCGACGCTGGGAGTTTTAAATCCGAATGCCGCGATTGAGGGCCGAAGGCTCGGATTCATACCAGCCTTGGGCGACGCCCAAGGTAAGTTTGAGCAAACGATGAAGGGCTGAAAGCCCGGCTTCATGCGGTTCCTGCGATTCCCGTGATGAATCGGGCTTTCAGCCCTCAACCTCTCGCCGTGCCCGGACCTAGGCCGTCGCTCGTTCCTCGCTTTGGCCTAGGCTGGTATGAGTCTGGGCCTTTGGCCCCCAAAAGCGGCGTTCAGGTTAATAGGAGGGTGAGTCGCGCTGCGCCGCATCATGCCGATTGCATCCGGTGCGGGCAACCGGTAGGCGGTGCGCATGAAAATCATCCACTGCATCTCCGCCGGAATCTTTCTTCTCTCGGCAAACATCAATGCGCAGGTCGCGCCCCCGGTCGATCCACTCGCCGAAAACCCCGGCAACGATGGCGACGGGAGTTTCACCGTCGGCCCCGATTACCCGAAAGCCCCGGACCTGACCGACCTCGGCAACCCGAAGGGCAAACAGTTCCAGTTCACGATGAAGCTGGCCGACAGCAAAATCCTCCGTGGCGATGACACGACGCTGGAGCCTGCGAAAAAGGAAGTCCGCAAGGAGCGCAAGATTTTCGTTTACGTCCCCGCCGCTTACAAGGACGGCACGAAGGCGGCGCTGCTGGTCATCCACGACGGCCCCGGCCCGCTAAACCTTGTTCGCAACGCGCTCGATAATCTCACCATTTCCAAAGACCCGAAACGCAAACTGCCGCCGTTCATCGCCATCGCCGTGGAGAATGGCGGGAACGATGGAAAGAACAGTCAGCGCGGACTCGAATACGACACGATGTCCGACCGGCTCGCGCGCTTCATCAACGACGAAGTGCTGCCCGCCGTCCTCGCCAACGCGGAAATCAAAGCCGCGTATCCGAAGCTCGCATTCACCAAGAATCCGTGGGGTCGCGCAGCGCTCGGCTGCAGCTCCGGTGGCGCGGCGGCGATGAGCATGGGCTGGTTTCGCCCAGACCTTTTCCGCCGCATCGTGGCCTACTCCGGCACGTTTGTGGACCAGCAGGACGACGATGCGCCCGAGGAGGCGAAATTTCCGCTCGGCGCGTGGGAGTATCACTCCAGCATGAAGCTCATCGAGAAGACCGAGAAAAAGCCGCTGCGGATTTTCACGCACGTCTCGGAGAACGATCTCCGCGCCAAAGACGCCGAGAGCACGTATCACAATTGGGTAATGGCCGGCGAGCGCACCGCCGCCGCGCTCAAAGCGAAAGGCTACCACCACCGATACGTCTTTTCCAAAGGCACCGGCCACTGCGATGGCAAAGTCTTCCAGCACACGCTCGCCGATACGCTCGTGTGGCTGTGGCGCGGTTATCGCGCGGAGTAAGGAGCGATAGTTTGGCGTGAGACCGACCCAAACTAAGCGCATCTCTCCACACCGCGTCCCGTCTTTCGTAACTGAAAAATCCCCGCACAAAGTTAAAGCCGCAGTCGTCGGCTTGCACGGCACGCTGTTGTTTTGCCGCTACGCGCCAAAGTCGCGGTGTCTGTTTTCAGAGGCAAAACCGCCCGTAATCGCCCTTATCTTAGTGCCATTCGAGCGTGTGCGCTTATTCCGACAGGGAGCGATCTTGACCCGGCGGAAACGGCACACGGGTTCTGTGTGCAGGGCGATTTGAGCTGACGGACTCTACCGTCGAGCGTTGAGAGTCGTGAAATCTTTCTCGGAAATGATGCGGGCGGAGAAGTCGCTGAGCCCGATGACCCTGTTACCTTTATACGCCTCAGGTGAGGCGAGGATGATGCGTGGCTCGCTGTCGCCTTCCTTGAAACGCTCGGGGTAATAGAGCCAATCCACGCGTTGATTCGTCGTCGGCGAGGTGAACTTTGAAAGGTGTTCCCAGCCGGCTTTCGTCACGTATCTTTCCGAGCCGTTCGCGACCAGTTCATCGAGAGTTTTCGGCAGGTAGTCTTCGTCTCGGAGATACATGTGCAGGGCATTTTCCACCTGTTTGAGGTCGTTGAGTCTCTGTGTCAGTATGCCCTTCGTCGCGGGGCCGGAGTGGAACGGCATGATGAACCCCAGCAGCACGATGCCTGCGACGATTGCGAATAGGTTGCGCCAGCGTGTTTTCATGGTCGTGGGTGGAGCGATTACGGCATCTCCACTAGGACAGCCCAGGTTCCTGCGGTCGTGGCATTGGGTGTGAGGATGAGGTGGGTGGCTTCGGTTTTTACGGCGACGATTTCATCGACCGCTCCGCGGATGGAGTTTTGGAGCATCCGGGCGATCCATGGTTTTTTGGCCCGGGCTTCGCCGACTTCGATGGTGAGTTCGCCTGCCGGGGTGGGCTTTCCGGCTCGCCGGTCGGTGGTGGCGATGTAGATGACGAGGAGGCGACTGTCGCCTGCGCTGATGCGGTAGAGGGTGTGAGAGTCGCGGGCTTCCATGCCAAATTGCAGCGGTCCACTCATGGTTTCGGTGAGTTTCGTCATGAGGGATACGCAGTCGTCGCTTGCCTGTTTGCGGCCTATAAAATCCCAGATGAGGCGTGTTTGTTGGGCGTCGAGATCGTTGGCGGCGACCCATTCGTAGAAGCGGGCGATGCTGGTGAGGATGTGGCTGGGGCTGCGCCCGATGGCGCCGAATTCGTTGGTAATCCAGAGCCCTTTGATTTGTTTTCCGTAGGTGCTCCACAGTCCTTGGAGGGCTTTGGTATCGGGGGCGTCGGCGAAGGGGTGGCTGACGGTAAGGTAGTCCACGAAGTCGATGACGCGTTTGCCTTTGAGCGTCGGCGCGAGGTCGCCGGTCACGATGTGATCGAGGACGCTGCGGAACCATTCGCGGTTGGCATCGAGGCCGACACGCGCGCAACTGCCGATGAGGACGGGGATGCGGCGCTCGTCGCCAAAGACATCGGTGGATGCACGTCGGACGGCCTCGACTGCGGGCGCGAAATAGTTTTCCGCGTAGGCAGTCGCGTCGGCGGGATTGTTTGCACCCCGCGTGACGCTGGTGCCGCGCCGTAGGGTGACCTTCAGCGAGCGAACATCGGGGCTGGTGCCTAGGGCGCGCGAGTTAATGTCGTCGCCCCACTGGAAGTATAGGCGGTTTTCTGCGCCTGTATTCGCGCCGTAGGCGAGCTTGAGTAGTGCCCATATTTGGTCCTGCTGAATCTTGCCGAGCATGGATTGCCAAGGGGCGACGTAGAGGGCTTGGAGGTCGTTTTGGACGATGATGGGGAGGTTCAGGTCGAGTCCGAGGGCTTCGCGCTTTTGGTGGTCACGGAACCACGCGAGGTCCATCTCCACGGGGGTTTTGTTAAATGGGCCGTTCATCCGCTGGCCGGGGAGTTGAGGCTTGAGGGGGAGGCCGTTCGCGGGGCCATCGAACTGCCGCACGGTCTTCCAAGGGCCCGGCGCAGTGTCGCTGTGGACGCCGAAGTAGTGCTGCCAGTCGCCGCGTAGGGGCTTCATTTTCGCGTCGGTGAAATCGACCGCGAGTCGTGCTGTCGCGACTGCTTTCGGCGGAACGGCGACATGCTTAGGCGGGGTTGATTTGGTGATGGCGGGCTTCGAAGGTTCGCCACCGAGGAGGATGTCGGCAAAAGTCGCGTGCCCTCGTTCGACGAAGAGACTCGGCGTGACGGTGCCTTCTTCAAAGACGACCGGCAGTTCTGCGATCTGCGCGCCGCTGGAGAGCAATCTCATCGTGTCTGTGGTGAATTGGAGTAATAGCTCCACGGGCTTTTCTAGCGCCCCGGCGGGAAGTGTCGCGATGGTGCGCCCCCGTCCGTTGGTGATTGTCCCGGATGCGGCGTCGAGTTGCAGGCGGACGAGATCGCCTTTCGCATCGCGCAGTCCGGCGAGCCACATTCCGGCCCTTGCTGCGTCGCCGTTTACCGTGATGCGGAGCGACAGCCAGCGACCCTTCAGCGGGATCCCTGTGGAGGCTGCATACTCGGAGAGCGTTTCTTTTGCCGTGGCCTCCACGCCGCTTGCCGCAGTGGTCCATACGCCGCTTTGCTTTCGCCATGTGAAGTCTGGCGCGAGCAGTAGGCGCGCATGGCTCTTCGGCTCCTCCTGCGAATGCAGTGGCGATAGGAGTGCAGCGAACGCGAAGGCAAGTGCGGCGACGAATTTCATAGGAGTGTGAGTGAACCAGTAATCTGCCGCGGCGACCAAAGGAATCTTGTCCTCTAGTCATACGGCCCGCGCCGTGCTACTCCCCACCGCCATGAGCCGCATCTATTTTCTAGCCATCGCCTTTCTCGTCACCGTTTTACAGCCGACTTTCGCTGCCGAGATGAAAAAAGACTACGTCCGCTACATCGGCGACGATAAGGCGGGCAAGCTCGATACCGTCATCGTCTCCATGAAGAAGGGCGACATCAAGCTCGACCTCATTGGCGCGGTTCACATCGCAGACAAGAGCTACTACAGCGAGCTCAGCGGCCTTTTCAAAGGATACGACTCGCTCCTTTTCGAGCTCGTCGATGGTCAACGCCTCAAAGAGGAGACGGAAGGGAAGAAAACGGATCCTTCTGATAAGGAGGCCGACCCCTCCTTCGCCTTCCTCCGTGGCATGATGACGAACCTCGCGAGCTACTTCAAATTCCAGTATCAGACCGAAGGCATCGACTATCACAGCGCCAACTTCGTCCACGCCGACGTGAGTTTCGAGGAGTTCGAGCGCATGCAAGCGGAGAAAAACGAGACTTTCTTCACCCTTTTCCAAAAAGCCATGCGTGCGCAATTGGCCATCGGCACGGACAAAAATGCCGAGCCAAAAGGCGGCCAACTCCTGCTCGCTCTCCTCGGCGATTCCAGCGGCATCAAAGTCGTCATGGCCCGCAGCCTCGCCAGCGCTGACGCCCTCCTTGACGCCATCGAAGGCGAAGACGGCACCGTCATCCTGTCCGAGCGCAACAAGGTCGCCCTCCGCGTCTTTGAAAAACAAGTTGCCGCTGGTAAAAAGAACCTCGGCATCTTTTACGGTGCCGCCCATCTCCCGGATATGGAGGCTCGCCTTATCAAAATGGGCTACGAAAGAACGGGCGAAAAATGGATGACAGCTTGGGACATCCAGCCCCGCGTCCAGTCGGAGGCGAAGTAGCATCCGCTTTCTCCTTTGTCGCAAGAATCTCGCTTTCCTATCCCGAGAAACACGGGCACGCTTTTCGCCGTTATGAAAAAATTCCTACTCATCGCCCCCGTTTTACTCACCGTCATCGCGGCACGCGCGGACGTCGTCGTCATTCAGAAAATGGAGAGCGCCATGATGAATGGTGAGATAGTGATGAAAATCAAAGGCGACAAAGGTCGTGTGGATATGCCAAACAGCCCTGGCGGATCCGTCTCCATGATTATTGACGGTGCCTCAGGCGAAGTCTCCGCCGTGATTCATAGCCAGAAGATGGTGAGGAAAATGGGCGGCGATCAGCTGAAGGCCGCTGTCGAGCAAGCCAAGAAAACCGCTGCTGCCACCCCTTCGGAAAAGCCGAAGGCAACGGGCAAGATGGAGAAAGTCGGCGAGTGGGATACAGAAATCTATGACGCCAATATGGGCGGACAGACCGCGAAAATCTGGGTGGCGAAGAACTTCCCTAACGCTGAGAAATTGAAGGCGGAGATGCTGAAAATCTCGAAGGCGATGGGCCAGGGCGGGATGGATGCAGCCTCGGCGGATGTCCCCGGAATGCCCGTAAAGACGGAAATCACAACGGCGATTGGAAAGATGACGACGACCATCATCAAAGTGGTCGAGCAAACCGTGGATGCGAAGGAGTTTGAAGTGCCGAAGGACTACAAGGAGGAAAGCAAATAACGGCGTGGCAGGAGAAAACAATCACAGCAAGGCCGGGCCGAGTGCCCGGCCTTTGCTCGTACTCGCATCGACTTCCCCGCGCCGCCGCTCGCTGCTCGCGGAATATGGCTACCAGTTTGAGGTGGTCGCGCCCGAGGGCGTGGAGGAGATCGCGCCGCCCGACCTTTCGCCCGGTGAGACTGTCCTCGCCAACGCGCGTGCGAAGGCCCGCGCCGTAGTGCGGCCCGATGCCACGGTGCTCGGCGTGGATACGGAGGTATTCTTTGAAGGCCGAGTGCTCGGGAAGCCACGCGATATGGAGGACGCGTTCGCCATGCTCTCGCGGCTGAACGGGCGGACGCATGAGGTGTATTCTGGCTGCTGGCTCGTGGGTGCGAGCGGCGAGCGCGGGTTCGTGGAAGTGACGCGCGTTCACTTTCACCATCGGAGTGGTGAAGCATTGCGCGCCTACCTCGCCCGCATCGGCCCGCTGGATAAAGCCGGAGCCTACGCTGCGCAGAACGATGATGGTGAGATGATCGCCCGCGTGGAAGGCAGCTTTACCAATGTGATCGGCCTGCCAATGGAGGCGCTGGCGCGTGAGTGCTCTGGACTCCGCAGCGGCGGCGTGGCAATGCTGCCGCGATGACTACTCGCCAACGCCCTGGACTTACACTGCTCGCCGCTTTTCTCGGATGGATGTTCGATGGAATGGAGATGGGTATTTTCCCGCTCGTGGCCGGGCCTGCGCTGAATGAGATGGGAATCGCGAGTGGGCTGCTGGCGGGGAGCGGCGATCTGGGGCAGTTTGTGAAGGATGAGATGAGCTGGGTCACGGCGCTGTTTCTTTTTGGCGCGGCGGCGGGTGGCGTGGTGTTCGGGTGGCTGGGGGATCGCATCGGGCGGGTGAAGGCGATGACGTGGAGCATCCTGATTTACTCGGGCTTCACGGGGCTGTGCTATTTCGCGGTGGAGCCGTGGCATCTCAAGACGCTGCGGACGATCGCGGCGCTCGGCATGGGCGGCGAGTGGTCGCTCGGGGTGGCGTTGGTGATGGAGTGCTGGCCGGAGAAGCGCCGGCCTTTGCTGGCGGGGGCCATCGGTGCGGCGGCGAATCTCGGCTACGTCGTGGTCGCGCTCATTGCGCTGAAATTCCCCATCACGGACCAATCGTGGCGCTGGGTGATGCTCGTCGGCGCGGCCCCGGCGGCGCTGACGTTTTTCATCCGGCTCTTCATCCCAGAGTCGGAGAAATGGACGGCGAGCGCGAAACTGGCGAGGGTTTCGCCAGTGCGGGAGATTTTTTCCGGGGCGCTGCGTGGGCGGACTTTGCTGGCGATTTCCTTCGCGAGCATCGCGCTGCTGGTGACGTGGGGAATCGTGCAGTGGATTCCGCTTTGGGCGAATGAGATGCTGCGCGCCACGGGGCAAAAGGATGATTTTTTAAAGGCGAAAATCCAGCTCGCCTCGGCGCTTGGTGCGTCGTTCGGTGCGCTGCTCGCGCCGCTGCTCGGGGGGCTGTTGGGGCGGCGGGTGACTTACTTTTTCCTGTGCCTGACCTCGCTCGGCGCTTGCCAGTGGCTCTTTCGCGGGTTCTCGCACTTTGATGGGGGCTTCCTCGCGGTGACGGGCCTCGTCGGGTTTTTTACGGCATCGTTTTATGGATGGCTGCCGCTTTATCTGCCGGAGCTTTTCCCGACGCGAGTGCGGGCGACGGGGCAGGGGATAGCGTTTAATGCAGGGCGCATCTTCGCGGGGATCGGCGTGTTGCAGATGGGCTCGCTGATGAAGTTTCTCGGCGGAGGGGAGAAGGCTTACGCGCCAGCCGGGGCGACGATCTCGCTGATCTACATCCTCGGGATGGCACTTATCTGGCTTGCACCGGAGACGAAGGGCCGACCGTTGCCCGACTGAACAATCCATGCCCGATAATGCACCGAAGCCCAACTCTATCCCTCCGCGACCTCGTGAGGAGACGCAGGGGCGCTTTATCCAGATACTAGAGTCAACGACGGACCTCGTGCTGATGGCCGACCGCGAGGGGCGCACGCTTTACGTGAACAAGGCAGGCCGCGACATGCTGGGCTGGAGCACGGAGGAAGCGACGGAACGCATTCCCATCGGAGATATCCTGCCGCCGTGGGCCTACGCGATTGTCTCCGAGCAGGCGATGCCGACGGCATTCGCACAAGGCTCGTGGAGTGGGGAGACGGCGCTGCTGAGCCGGAGCGGGCGGGAAATCCCCGTGCTGCAAGTGCTGCTCGCGCATTCCGGCAAGGACAACGAGGTCGAGTTTTTCTCTACGATTTGCCGCGACATCAGCGAGCGAAAGCAGAAGGAACTGGAGCAGATCGAGTGGAGCAATCGCTACGACGCCGCCATCCGCGCGAGCGGTCAGATGTTCTTCGACTGGGATTCTGGCACGGGAGAAATCAACTACGCTGGAGCCATCGAGCGCGTGACGGGATACGCGCCGGATGAGCTGGCCGGCGGACTGGCGCAACTGCGCACGTTCATCCACCCAGCCGACCGCTCCACTTTCGACACCGTGGTGGAGCATGCCATCGCGAGCCGTGATCCGATTCAGAGCGAGTTTCGCCTCCGGCGCAAAGACCGGCGTGAGATCGCTCTGAAAGTCGAAGGGCACTTCTTTTTAGATCGAGGCGGGCGCGCAGGGCGGATGGTCGGCTTCCTCAGTGACATCACGGCGGAGCGCATCTTCGAGCGCGGTGTGCAGTTGACCCAAGAGCGGCTCGAACAATCCGTTGCAGAACGCACACAAGAGCTCGAACAAGTGAACGCTGAACTCCAAGAAAGCGCTCGCCAGCAAGAGGCCGTGGCGCGCCTCGGGCATCTCGCGCTCACGGGCATCCCGCTCGATGAGCTGATGGCAGAAGCCGTGGATGCAGTACGTGCCGGGCTTTTGGTGGACTGTGCCTCGGTCAATAAATGGGTCCCCGAACTCCAGATGTTTCGCGGTGCATCTAATGTCGGATGGCCGCTCGGACCAGCCCATGCGGACACTCCCTCCGGTACGCTCTCTCAGTCCGGCTACACGATTATGGTGGGCCACCCGGTGTTGTCGTCCGACTACCAGACGGAATCACGCTTCACGCCTTCCGAAGCGTGTCGGCTGACGGGCATCCAGTGCGCGCTAACAACCCCGATCCAAGCGAGCGGCAAACCATTCGGCGTCCTTGGTGCATTCTCCATAAAGCTGCGTGTCTTTGCTCAAGAGGACATCAGTTTCCTGGAAGGCGTGGCCAACATTCTCTCCGCCGCCATCGAGCGACTTCGTGCGGAAGAGACCGCCCGCCACGCGCAGGCCGAGGCTGAAACTGCCAACCGTGCCAAGAGCGAATTCCTCTCCCGCATGAGCCACGAACTGCGCACTCCGCTCAACGCCATCCTCGGGTTCACACAGCTCTTGGAGATAGAGAAGCACGACGAGCGGCAAGCCGAGAGCATCGACCATATCTCGCGCGCTGGTCACAATCTGCTGAACCTCATCAACGAAGTCCTCGACATCGCCCGCCTCGATTCTGGGCGCACCAAGTTGCAGAGCGAGCCCATCGAGCTCGAATCATTGATCAACGAAGCGGCTGCGGTCACCCAGTCCCTCGCAAGCCGCTACAATATCGGTATTCGCATCGCCGAGATGCCCGCTAAGACACCCCTTGTTACAGGTGACCGTGAGCGGCTAAAGCAAGTCTTCCTCAACCTGCTCTCCAATGCTGTGAAATACAACCGGCAGGACGGGAGCATCACCATCGCTATCGCGCCAAGTGGTTCCGGCTTTTTGAAAGTGAGCATCACAGACACGGGCTTCGGCATACCAGCCGACTGCATCTCTCGCTTGTTCGTTCCGTTTGAGCGACTGGAGCAGAGGGAAGGTGCTATGACGCCGGGGACCGGCCTCGGACTCGCGCTCTGTCAGCGACTCATCACGGCGATGGATGGTCGTATCGGCGTCGCCAGCACGGTCGGGCTTGGTAGCACTTTTTGGGTAGAGATTCCCTCTGCCGCCCCGGCTGAATCTCCCTCGGAGCAAACTCCACCTCTCCAATCGTTGAACTCAATACCGAAACAAAAGACCATCCTTTACGTAGAGGACGACCTCGCGAACTACCATCTACTCGAACGAATTCTAGAACTGCGCAAACACTTGAAACTCGTCTCGGCTATCCAAGGAAGTATGGCAATGGACCTCGCCCGCGAGCACAAACCCGCGCTGATCCTGCTCGATCTCAATCTACCCGACATGACCGGGGAAGTGCTGATGAAAAAGCTCAAAGCCGATCCCGATACGGCAGGGATACCCATCGTCATCGTCACCGGGGAAATGCTTGGCGATCATTCCGAGGTTTTAATTAAAAACGGAGCTTCGGAAATCCTCTCGAAGCCCTATCGCATTCAGGATTTCTTCAAGATGCTCGATGCGCATATTGGCGATTGAGCACGAAAAAGCCTGATGCCCTCGCGAGGACATCAGGCTTTCGTTGAGTTGCGGTCGCTGGAAGGCGCTTACAGCTCCTTGCAGAACGCCTCGAACCGGTCGAGGCCCTTGTTGATGACATCAAGGCTCGTAGCGTAGCTCAGGCGCACCGTGCGGTCGTCGCCGAATGCGATGCCGGGGACGATGGCGACGTGGTGCTTGCTCAGGAGCTTGTCGGCGAAGTTCGTGGAAGTGAGCCCGAAGCCGCTGATATTCGCCAGCACGTAGAACGCACCTTGCGGGACGACGAGCGTCACTTTTGGAATCTTCGAGAGCCGGTCCACCATATACTGACGGCGGATGTCGAACTCGGAGCGCATATCCTCCAGCGGCGATTGGTCGCCCGTCAGCGCTGCGAGGGCGCCTTTTTGCGCGAAGCTCGTGCAGCCGCTCGTGCTGTGGCTCTGGATGGCATCAATGGCCTTCGCGATATGCTCGGGAGCGCCGAGGTAGCCCAGCCGCCAGCCGGTCATCGCGTAGGCTTTGCTGAAGCCGTTCACGGTGATGGTGAGGTTGTAGAGTTCTTTGCTCAGGCTCGCGATGGAGACGTGTTTCACGTCGTCGTAAGTCAGCTTCTCGTAGATCTCATCGCTCAAAATGAGGATGTCTTCGCTCAGGGCGACTTCGCCGAGTTCTTCCAGCTCTTCCTTCGTATAGACGGCCCCCGTCGGGTTGCCGGGGCTGTTCAAAATGACCATCTTTGTCCGGGGCGACATGGCATCTTGGAACTCATCGGCGGTCATCTTCCAGCCGTTCTCTTCCGAGGTCTGGACGATGATGGGCTCGCCGCCCGCGATGCGGACCATCTCGGGATAGCTCAGCCAGTAAGGCGCGGGGATGATCACTTCGTCGCCCTCGCCGACGCAGGCGAGGATGGCATTCAGGCACGAGTGCTTCGCGCCGTTGCTGACGATGATTTGGCTCGCTGGGTAGTCGAGGTCGTTGTCCGCCTTGAACTTCGCGCTGATGGCTTGGCGCAGCTCGGGGATGCCGGCGCTCGGCGTGTATTTGGTCATGCCCGCATTGATAGCGGCGATGCACGCCTGCTTGATGTGGTCGGGCGTGTCGAAGTCGGGCTCTCCTGCGGCGAAGCTGCAAACATCAAGACCTTCGGCTTTCATGGCCTTGGCTTTGCTGTCGATTCCGAGTGTGAGAGATGGCGATAAGATAGTGGAGCGGTGTGCGAGTGACATGCGGTGTTGGTGTATTAAAATAGGTTACTGTTTTGCGTACGCCGCTTCGATGAGCGTGCGGAAATTGTTTTCGTTGATTTGGATGATGCCGGTTTCCCGGACCGCGTTTTCGGCGGCGTCGCTGGCGTGGGCAGCGTTGACCATGATGCTCTGGCCATACTCGCGGCGAATCGTGCCGTGCGGTGCCTTGGAAGGGTCAGTCGGCCCGAGGACCTCGCGGATTTTCGCCACGGCATCCACGCCTTGGTAAATCAGCGCGACGATCTTCGCCGTGCCGGGAGCATTGCGAAGGTCCGCCGGGCAAGTGCTCGGGCGGCGTCCGCTCATAAACTCCACGATGTCTTCCCAGTTCTCCCGCCCCGTGATCGGCCCGAGCAAATCGCCCAGCGCCTTCTCTTGTTCAGGAGTAAAAGTGATCTCGAACTTCGGCTCCAGCGCGCCTTTTGCGATGCTCGCCGCACGACCGCGCAGTTTATCCTGAAGCACCGCCAGCACTGGCCCGTAGAACTCCTCCGCCTGCGCGCAGCTCATGTGATGCACCTTCATCCCGATGATGTAGAGCCCCGTGCGGCTAAAGAGGTCAATGACCCCGCCCGGACGAGCGTTCGGGAATTGGAAATTGTCCGGCTTAATCAGCACCAGCGTCTTCTCGACGTTCGCGCCTTTCGGGAACTCGATAGCCGCATCCATCACGCCGCCTTCGCTGTCCGAATACTGCGCCAGCAGTCGCAAATCCCGCTCCGCGCTCGCCGCATCTGGCGGGGCCAGTGCGCCGGGCTCGAAGTAAGTCACATTCCCCTGCGCATCGGTGATGTAGTCCCCGTAAGTATCGCGAATCGTCTCGCCCGCCGTGCGTTCATTCAGGATATGCCCCACGCATTCCTTGATCTTCTTCACCGCATCTTCGCCCCGGAAAACCAGCACGATCACCCGAGGTTTCGTCCCCTTAGTGCCGCCGGTGAAATGCGACAGCACATACTTCTGGATCAGCTCCTGCGCTGCCCGATGGCTCATGTCGCTATCCGTCACTTGCCCCGCCGCAAATTTCTCCGTGAGTTCTGCCCCCGGTGTAAAGACGCGCGCCGCCACAAGGTCGAGCCCTGTGCGGGAAATCAGGCGTGAGATGATCCCCCCCGTGCGGCTTTTGCGCATGGTGTAAGGTGTGAGTAAGACGTAAGAAAGTTCAGTGGCCATAGGCTAAAAAACCCCCGTCGTGCGCTGAAAATCAGCATACAACAAGGGTTGTGCGGTTTTTCGATTAAAGGTTTTTGTTCAGCTAGTGGCGGCGGAAACTACTGGACGGAAAAAATGCGTCAACGCGAAAGTCACATTATCCCAAAAACTCCCCACAAAAAAGTGCTCCTCAATCCCCGCCAAACATGCACCATCCCACCCGGAGCCAGAGCCGCCCGATGTGAGACGACCCCAGCCCCAAAACAAACAAAACGCATGAAACAGAACGGACACCGTCGCCTGGCCACCAGCAGCCTCGCGGAACCCGAACTTCCTCGGGCACTGCAAGACTTCACATCGAGGAACGCCTCACCGCATTCCCCCTCCGGAGCCATCCGCAGCGCCCGCTCCAAGAAAACAAAACAATGGCACAACTCAACAACGCGGAAAAAGAATCCTTCTCCGCCCAAGTCGCAGGCATCCTCGCCGAACAAGAAACCACCGACGCGCTAAAAGCAGCGGACTTCGACCCCACGAAGCTCGCCAAAGAAATCGCGGACGGAATCGAATCCCTCCCCGCGCTCAACGCCGCCACCCTCAAAGCAAAGAACGCCTACGAAAAAGCCCTCGCCGCCGAAAACGCCGTACGCGACAAAGCCTACGAAAAAGCCAGCGGAGGCGTCGATACCTCCGAAGGGCTCCTCGGCAAAAAACACCCCATCGCCAAAAAACTCCGCGCCATCCGCGGAGCCATGAACCCGCAAAAACCCAAAAAACCCGCCGCCCCTAAATAGACACCACACCAAGAAATTCGGAGCGGGGCTTTCCTAAGCCCCGTCGCCACGCCAGTGGCAAATGCCGTAGTCGCTGACGCGACCACCGGGGCTTAGGAAAGCCCCGCTCCCATTCGTCACTGCCGAATTTCTCACAAAAACCAAACCCGCCTGGGGAGTAGGGAAGCGCCGCACCGCGACGACCCAGCCCTACCCACCGCCGGGGAAGTTCCGCCGACGAGGGCCGCACGGCCTGCCGACAAACGGAGCCTCCCCGGCACCCGGCAGGTGAAGGTTCCCCGCCCACCAACCCATGCCTGCCCATCCGCCAACCATCACCTCCCCCGTGGCAGGCACAAGTTGCCCACCCGCTCCCCCAAGTTGGCAGCCCGCCAACCTTCACCTTATGGGTGGCAGGCACAAGTTGCCGCCTCACCAACCAACACCTGCCCACCAGCCAACCTTCACCTTAGGGGTAGCAGGTGAAGGTTGCCACCCAGCCAACCCTCACCTGCCACCCGGCAGGTGAGCACCTTTCCACCTATCCCACAGAGATTTACACCGATTTACAGAGAAACAGCCAAGTGGGAGTCGGACGGAGGGGAGCGGCGGCATTCCTGCCGCCGACAGCAAGCCGAAGCCGAGAAACGTGATGGTCAAAGAATACAACGGCGCAAAGTCTCCTAAACCCGAACGCAGCGGTTGCGTATCGTAGTTCACGCGGCCCCCGCGTGAGTCCCAAAAACCCGCGCAGCGGCCAATCCCCGCCGTGAACCGCAAAAGAAAAATGCGCTCCCGCGAATAGAAAAGCACGCGGAGGGCCGCGTGCGCTACGACGCAACCAAGCCCACCCCCGAGCCCACCCACGCCCGGCAGCATGGGGAGGTTCCAATCAATTACGCCGAAGGCGTTGCATCATTCAGCCCAGGGTTGCGAGGAACGAGCTACTCTGGGTCGCCCGCAACACCATATACCCCGCAGGGGTTTCACCCGTGGTTCGCCCCTTGATGCAACCCCTGCGGGGTAAATACCCGCGCATCGGCAAACCCAAGGTAGATGCTCGTCCCTTGCATCAACCATTGGGCTGAGAGATGCAACGCCTTCGGCGTAGAGCGCCTCCTTGGGCTAAACCATACCGTCCCGACGCCCCACGCATTCGGCATTGGGCGGCACTGCGTCCACCGCCAACCACCGGGCCACTCCTGCTGGCTGGCCGCGCCCTCAGCGGCGGCGCTGGTGGAGGAAATCGAGCACCAAAAGCACGACAACGATGATCATACAGCTCACGGTGAAAACCCCCGAGGTCTGCGCGTCCCACTTCAAGTGCGCCTCGACACCGGGAGCACTCAGACGAGCGTTCAGTGCAAATCCCAATGCGTTTGATCCGAGCATCGCGAGAAACGTGGTCGCCGCCATGCGCTGGTATTGGTATCGCGGATTCCGTGCGAACATAAACGCTGCGACCACCGCGAACACACCGAAGAAAATTCGGACCCAAAGTGCTTCAAAGTACCATATCGCTACTGCGAGCAGCCCCACTCCAGCAGCCATCCCGAGAGTCACTACCCACCACCACTTGGTTTCCCACACAATCGCCGACCGGACGGAGTGGATCAGTTCGCTTCGATCCACGCGCGGCTTCCCGGTGCGCTCCCTATCGCTCATAACCCTGTCCGCGAACCGCTCGCTCATATCAGCAATCCCATCCAACAACTCCGCCAACGGCACCTTCCCCCTGCTCTTGGTGAAGAACGTCGTCTCGCCAGCAGCCTCCGCTTTGAGCAGCGTCTCATATTCCAGCAGTTCCGTCTCGTGCCCCGGCACTGGCACCCATTCGGTGGCGTTGAGCCGATTGGGGAATGTCGCGTGGATGGACTCAAACTCCGCCCGGATAATCTCCAGCAGTCGCCGCCGTCCCTCCGCACTGCCGTCGATGCGGATGTCAATGTGCCCGTCTTCCAAGTCTGCCACGATCTTCGCCCGGTTCCCTTCTCGCTCCAGCACCACCCCCGTCAGCCAGTAGCAGTTCCTTGGCACATGCGTGTGCATCCTCACGATGAACCGGCTCACCACGCTCCCCCGGCAGCACCGGGTATCTATATTGGAACGCCAGCGCCCCCGGCTCGAACCACAGTGCGGGTGCGTCCTTCTGCAATAAGTCCGGCATCAGCACCGAGTCCGCATTGTCGAACGCGAAGCATAGTTGGAACTTCTTCATCATCTCCACGATGAACTCCTCGTGCCCCGGCGGATACTTGTGCTCCTTCACACTCGCCAGAATCCGCCGGAGGTCGGTCCGCGTGAGCTGACCATGCTTCTTGCCGAGTTCGTTGTCATTCAGCGCACGGTAGATTGCCGCAGTCACCCAATCCGGCTTCAGCACATGCTTGTCTTTCATCAGCGGGCTGTCGCCAAAATAGAGCATCACCCCGAGGTCGTTGAGGTAACCCAGCAGCGCCGCCCGGTCCTGCCCTTCCACCTTCTTCTCCACACACAGCGCCTCATACTGTTCGTAGGTGAGGAAATCACGGCCATCCCCTTCCAGCGCATCTTTCAACTCGAACCACTCGTTGCGGAAGGGCCGGTCCACCTGCTCCACATGCTTGTCGATCACGTCTGCGATTGCTGCCTTCATGTCCTCAATGCCGTGGCCGGGCTTGATCCCTTTCGCCGCATTGCCCTGGCAGGATACCTCCCGCACGTACGCTTTGATCTGCGGGAACTTCTCTCGCAGGGTTTCCCACGCGAGGTTCATCCGCTGCTCGTCATACTTGTTGCACACGACGATGACGGGAGAATCCCCGCCGAAGCTCTCGATGAGCCGCAGCCAGTATTCCACCCGGCTCGCGCGTTCATCCTGCCGACTGTCGAGCACCAGCACATACACGCTCCGAGCCGTGAGGAAGAACTGGTGTGTACTGTGCATGATCTCCTGACCGCCGAAGTCCCAAACATTGAGCTTCACCGAGCCCTTGCTCCCGCACTCCATCGGCAGCGGGCGGCGCACGATGCCCTCCGTCTTGCGCTCACCCCGGTCATGCTTCTCGCCGAGCAGTTGGCGAATGAGCGAGGTCTTCCCCACCTCACCCTGCCCGACGACAAGCACCTTCACTTCCCGCAAAGGCCGCGTCTCCGCTGGCTCGCGGGTGCGGCGGTAGATGGCGAAGATACGCTGGGCGTCCCCGCTGGCGACGAGTTCCGGGGGCAGGTCGGGTAGGGGGTTGCCTTCGAGGGTGAGCGTTTTGAGCTTGTCGAGGGCGAGCAGCGCGGGAGGGAGGGTGGTGAGGCAGTTGCTGTCGAGGCGCAGCGTGCGCAGGTTGGTCAACTTGGAAAAGGTGGGAGGGAGGGTGGTGAGGGCGTTGTCGTTGAGTGTCAGGATTTCCAGCCCTGTCCAGTCACCGGCCCAGTCGGGCAGGGAGTTCAAACCGATACGTCGGAGGTGGAGTTTCTGGAGCTGGGAGGCACCCCGGAGGGACTCTGGCATCTCGCCATTCGCCATGCCGCCCAAGCCGAGCCAACAGAGAGAGCGGAGCTTTCCGAGGATGGCGAGGTTGTGCAGGGTATCCCCCTTTCCGAGGAGCAGCGTTTCAAGACTCGGAAGGGTGGCGAGGCAATCCGGCAAGGTGATGGTGCCATTGCCATACCAATCAAGCCGCCGTAGCTTGCGCAGTTCTTTCAGCCAGTCTGGCAGGTGGGGGATTTGGTTGCGCTGAATGTTCAGCGTCTCCAGATTCGTGAGGCTACGAACGCGCTCCGGCAGCGCTTCAAGGCCGATGCGGCTCAAGTTCAGCGTCATGCCGCCTTTCCGCAGGCACGCTTCGATGCGCTCCTCCGCCTCTGCGCGGGCCTTGTTTTGGTCTTCTGCTCGGTTGCTCATAGGATGGTGGTCTTATCGGTGCGGGTGGCGGAGGTCGTCTGGCAATGCGCCGAGGATGCGGTTAGTCCGCCAGCCATCGCGTGGACACGCATGGAGGTCGGAGAGGTGGAGCCAGGTAACGGTGCGCTTCATGGGGCGGGAAGTTGGCGATGCGGGGTGCAAAAGGGAAGCGAAAGTGTTCCGGGCTCCGCGGGGGACCACTGCGCGGAACGGTGGCTAGACTCCGCGCAGGTTCTTGCGAATACTGCGCGCTCGGATGAGGCGCACGCTTGGTTGCGAATGGCCTCGCCGCCTTTGCCCATGCCACTACCGCACGACAAAATCGCCCAGCTCCGGCTGGAACTTGAGGAACATGATCGACGCTATTACGTCGAGGCTCGCCCGACGGAGGAATACTTGTGATTTCCTCCGGGGTGAGCGACTGGCTTTGAACATCATCACCATTGAAGAAACACTCGCCGTGGATGCGGAGGGCCATGCGATGCTGACGTTGCCGCCGTCGGTGAAGCCGGGGTGTAGATTGAGGAGACGGTGGTGGAAGTGCCGCCGGGGAGCATTCGGCGCTGATTGGGCCGTGGCGGGGGAGCTTGGCGCAGATGAAGGCGTTGCTGAACGGGGGATTATTTACCCCGCCTTCACTGGCACATTTGGCAGCACATCTGCCGCTGCCAGTCGCGCGGTGACTTCCTCCGCCGTGAGCGTCCGCATGTTTAGAATCTCGGCCTGCGCGGGGTCGAGGTCTGCGCCGCATTGGTGAAAGAGTCCCTTCACGGCTCGGGGGAAGCAGGCCGCGATTTTCACGCAGCCGCTCGCGAGTTCTTTGAGCGCGGGGTCTTTGCGGGCGGACATTTCGCAGAGGTCGGCCACGGCGTCGAACGCCACGCCGCTGTCGCACAGGCTTTGGAGCACGGCGGCTTTGACTTCCTTCGGGACGACTTGGGCGTATTGGCAGTGGCAGTAGAGGATTCGCATCAGGCGGAAATCAGGTCGCGGTGGGTGGGCTCGGGTTTGCCGGGGCGGAAGAATTCGAGGTGCTCGATTTTCGCCGAGATGCCGCCATTTTGGATCGCGGCGACGGCTTCATGCAACGCATCGCGGATGTCTTCGGGGGCGGCTTCGGCGCGGCAGTTCAGGATGATCTGCGCGCTCTCGATAGGGGCCTCTAGGCGCAGCGAAAGCTCGGGGACGAAATCGCTGCGGACCAAATTGATCGCCGCGATGTCGCCGAGGCCGGAGTCGGGGTTTAGCGTCATTTTCAAATGGGCGATCTCGCCGCTGAGCGCGCGCTGCATTTCGCCCGCGAGCGTCTTCAAAATCATATCCGCATCGAACGCGGGAACGCCGCTCACTTGGATGGTCGCGTTCAGCCAGCCGAGGAGCGCTTCGCCTTCGGCGTAAAGTGCGTAGTCCACCGCCATCGTGGGCCGCTCGGCCTGCTCGCCCGTCGTCATGCGCGAGAACCATGTGTCGAGCCCCGTGCCGTTGCGGACGCTGATGGCCAGCACTTCGGACTTCGGGAATGCCGCTGCCAGAGCCGCCCGCAGTCGCGCCAGCCGCGCTTCGTCGATGGTGTCGGTTTTTGTGATGACGATGATGTCCGCCTCTTCGAGTTGCTTGCGGAAGATATACGTCACCTTGCTGGAGAACTGCGCGCCTTCCGCCAACCCCAGCACACGCTCGGCGCGCACCGGGTCCACCAGCACGCTCAGCGGCGCGACGGTGAACGAGTCGCCGTAAATCCTGCGCAGCGGATACGTCACCGTCGCCACCAAATCCGTGCAACTGCCCACCGGCTCCGCGATGAACACATCGGGCCGCGTGCTCTCCGTCAGCCGCTTGGCCGCATCCGTCAGCGTGTTAAAGCGACAACAAAAACACCCGCCCACGATTTCCTCCGTCTCGAAGCCCTTCGCACGCAGCATCGCGGTATCCACCAGCTCGCTGCCTTGGTCGTTCGTGATGAGGCCGACGCGCTGCCCCAGCCCGGCGAGACGCTGCGCCAGCGCGGCGACTGCCGTCGTTTTCCCCGCGCCGAGGAAGCCGCCAATCATGATATATCGCGCTTTGCTCATGCTCCGTAGTCGCTGCTTTGCTTCTCCATAATCTTATCAATCGTCGCATCCAGCATCCCCCGATACGCCTCCATCGTGATGCACTTCGCATCGGGCTCGCCGAGGACTTCGTAGAGCCAGCCCGCGCCGTATGGGTCATCGCCGACGGAATCAATGTTCGTCGCCAGCGCCGGGTTCGCCGCCGCGAACTCCCCATCGGCGCAGCAGTAAAGGTCGCTGATGGCCTTGAAGCCCTCGATGCTCCCCACGATGTCGCCGCTCGCCAGCGCATCGCCCGGCTTTTTCTCAAAGCGCACCTCAACAATCTCCCCCAGCATCCGCGTGGCGAACTTTGTGAACCCGACGCGCAACCGCCCGCCGCCCATATCCGCCAGCCAGAAGTGCGAAGGGCTGTAGCGGCAGTCCACGGGCAAGTGTGTGACAAAATTACTGCGTTTATAAAAAGACGTTCCCGGCATCGAAGCGCGGAGCGTCGGCGAAAGAGCGCTTACGGTTCAAGGCTCATCTTCCAGACGGCTAACGTTTCCGTCGTGGCGCGATTCACTGCGGGAGATGTCCCATTTCGCATCCTCGAACTACCGCTCCGTGCTGACTCGCCGCGACGCCATGAAGGTCGGCGGCTTTGCGATGCCGTATGTCATCAATGGGCACGCCATCAACCGTTGCGGATGGGACACCCCGAGCATCACCAGCTTTGTCAGCGACGGCAACGCCATCCCCGAAGTCTTCGCTTGAAACGCACCTTCAGAACTCTGGCGCTCGTCCTGTTTTTCGCTGCCGACCTTGCGGCGACCTACGTCGTCGTTCGCGACCCCGACCCCGGCTATAAACTGAGCACATGGTTCGCCTTGGGTCGTCACCACAAGTTTAACAGGCTCATAGTCACCGTAGCAGAGCGCGAGAATCTCGACCCGACCTTGGTAAAAAGCATCGTGTGGCGAGCCAGTAATTTCACACCCGATAAAATCGGCCCCCAGCGCGAACGCGGTCTGATGCAGATCGGCGAAGGCATCGGGCTCGACTGGGCTGCCGCCACCAAAGCCCCCACCTTCATGCAGGCCGACCTCTTTGCGCCCGAAACAAATCTCAAAGCGGGATGCTGGTACTTCCGCCGCGTCCTCGATCGTTGGACTGACCGCGACGACCCCACGCCATTTGCCCTCGCCGAGTATGCCGCCGGGCACGCCGCCGTCGCCGCTTGGGCTGGCTCCACCGGCACTGCCGCCGATATGATGCGGTCCATCAGCGATTCACCCACACGCTCTTTTGTGAACGATGTGATTCAGCGTCGGGATTACTATCGTAAAATGACGGACGACGTGGATGCGCTGCAATAGCCGCCAATAGAACCAAGGCGACCCGAGTGGGCTCGGAGGAAACAAAAAACGCCCGCCGGTTTCCCGGCGGGCGCTTTGTGAAAATGATCGGAGCCTACGCGCTGTGGGCGTCGCGGACTTTAAGCATGACATCGAGGATGGCGTTCCATGTCTGCGGCTGTTCGAGCTTGGCATTTGGGAACATGCAGCCGTCCCAGCAGATGTGCTTCATTCCACGAGCGGCGGCGTCTTTGAGCCAATATCCGGAGCATTTGACGATATCGAGTTTGCCGTTTGGATCGTCGGCAGGGCAGTGCTTGCCGGTCTTGTCGTGCGAGCCTGCGCCGTGGACTTGGCCGTCGTTTTGCGCGACGTGGAAATCGAATGTCCACGGGCGAAGTTTGTCGGTCATGTTCGCGTAGGCGGCGTAGAATTCTGCGTCGGTTGCGCCGTCTTTGATGAGGGCGTGCTCGGGGGCGTTATAGCCGAGGAGATAGAGGTAAGTGTGGGCGAGGTCGGCCTGGAACCCCACGGTCTTCGGCATTCCTGTCGCTTCGAGCAGGTCGAGCATGTCTTTCCAAGAGTGCATTCCGGCCCAGCAAATCTCGCCCTCAGCCGCGAGGCGCTCGCCGTGTGCTTCGGCGATCTTGCCTGCTTCGCGGAAGGTCTCGGCGATCTTCGCAGTATTTGCGGTGGGGTTCTCGCGCCATTTGTTCACGCCGAATTCTGCGGAGTCGATGCGGATGACGCCGCCTTTGCGCACGCCGTGCTTATTGAAAAGCCCTGCGATACGGCAGGCCATTTTGACGGCGCTGAGGAACTTCTCGCGCTGTGCTGCGTCGCCCATCGCTGAGTCGCCGATGGTGCCAGGCCAGACAGGCGCGACGAGCGAGCCGACGTCGAAGCCTTTGCTGGCGATGAGGTCGGCTATGCCCATGATTTCGGCGTCGCTGGCCTCGGGGTTTGTGTGTGGGAGGAAGAGGAAGTAATCAATGCCATCGAACTTCTGCCCGCGGACGTTTGCCGCAGCGGTAAGGTCGAGCATGTGTTCGAGGCTGATGGGTGGTTCTTGGCCGTCTCCGGTTCCTTTGCCGACGAGGCCGGGCCACATTGCGTTGTGAAGTTTGAGGTTCGAGTTGCTCATAATGGTTTGTTAAATAAGGCGCGCAAACTGCCGAGGGACGATCCGTCGGGCAAGGCGAAAAGTTCGGAGCGCGAAATGTCTATTTCGGCGAGGGTTCGGGAGCGGGTTTTGTCTCGCCTGCCGGGGCTTCTTGGGTCTTGGGCGGAGCGGCGGGTTTAAGGGGCTCAGGGGAAGGATTCGTGGGCGGGGCAGGGGTGTCAGTTGGCGGCTTTTGGCCTTCGATGAGTGGGGCTTCGAAGGCACTCACATCGGGCCGATTGAGCAGTGCGGTGCCGGTCTTGCCTTCGATGAGCGCGTGGCGGAGGCGGTCGCTGTTCATGCTGCCGATGCGGAGTTTACCGGTCTTTTTATCGGCGAGGGTGAAGGTGACGGTGATGGCGGGTTTTTCGAGCCCTTGCTCGGCGGCTTTGGTGGCTCCGGCCCAGCGGACGGCGCGGAGGGTGGCGAGGGTGTTGATGAGGGATTGGACGGCGATTTGGTTCACGGTGCCGTCGCCTTTTGCCAGCTTCCAGAGTTTGTCTTGGCCGAGGTCGAGGGTGATGGCGGGTTGCTCGGTTTTGGTGACTTCGAGGTGGACGATGTCGGCGGGAAGGTTGTCGTAGAGCCGGAGTTCCTGCCATTGGAGCGGGTCGGTCCAGATGTTTTCGGTGAGGAGCTTGGAGACGGCGACGATGTAGGGCTCGTCGTCGAGTTTGGCAAAGACGGTGTCGGTGTTTCCGTCGGGGTTGCCGATGAGGAGTCGGGCGATGGGCTTGTCGCCGGGCGTCGTTTCGGGAGTGCCTTCGGTGGAGTAGCTGCTGAGGGTGACGGTGGCGGTGGGCTGGTCGAGCCCGCATTTTTTGAGGTCACTACCGACATCTTCGACAAAGCGGACGCTCTTGGCGGTGGTGAGGTCGTCGAGCAATTTTTTAGCGGCGATGGAGTTCACGGGCTCTTCGGGTTTGGATTTGCGTTTCCAGCTTTCGCCGTCGCGCCCGATGATGATTTTCGCCCCTCCGCCTTCGAGGGTAATGCGGTCCACGATGTCGGCTTGGACGCGGATGAGGCTGGCGTCGCGGAGGTCGTTGGGAAGGGTGAGGGCGAGGCTCTCGATGGCTGCGGGTGCGGTCACAACACCTTCGCGGGTGCTGACTTTGACGTAAGTGAGCGGCTTGGCGTCGTCTGCGCTTTTTTTGTTCCCGCCGACTTGGATGGTGAGGGGCTCTTTTCCCCCTTCGATGTGGAGGACGATGGTGACGCGAGGCTCGGTGAGTCCGAACGTGCTGAGGTCTTTCGAGTCGGTGATGAAGTCCTCGATACGCGGCGATGCGGCGTTGGCGATTAAATCGTTGATCCGCTGGTTGTCGCCACGGGCTCGGAGCGGGCGGACGAGGGACCAGTTGCCGCTCTTGCGCTCTGCTTCGATCTCCCCCTTGGCGGTTTTGAGGATGACTTTATTCACCTCCCCCACGGAGATGGCGGCGAGCTTGCGGTCGCGCCAGTCTTTCACTCCCTTGCTGAGTTGCTTAAGGATTTCGGTGGGCAGGGTGTAAATGGCGTCGGCTCCGCTGATGCGGGCGTACACTTTGCCTTCGACGGCGGTTTCTTTGCCGATGAGGAGTTCGAGCGGCTTCTGCCCGCCATCGGGTGCGGAGAGTTTGAGGCTCACGTCGCCCTTCGCTACGCCGAGTTCTTTGTGGAGTTCTTTAATGTCTTTGCCTTTCGGCGCGGGGACTTTTCGGAGGTTCATGTCGAGCCCCTCGATGGTGGTGAAGAGTTTCACGAGGCTCTCTTCATCGGCTCGATCTTTGACGGGCGATTCGATGAACCACGCGCCATTCGTCCGCGAGAACTCCATCGTGCCCTCGCCATTTTGGATGGTTAAAGCGGCGATGGTGCCGCGGTCTATGGCGACGACTTGTGGCGCATCGTCGGTGCCGGCGATCCGAGGGTCGAACACCTCCAGATAGACCCACAAGGCGAGGCCGAGGAGGATGAGGATGATGGTGCTGCGAAACTTCTTCATGGCAAACTGGGTCTAGCTCTTCGCGGCTGCGCGCTTTTGGTTTTCGTAGTGATTTACCACGATGGAAATAGCCCCGAGCGACGCGGCGACTCCGATGGCGATGATGAGGTTGCGAGGGACGATGCGGGCCTCCTCCATCCCGAGCTTCCACAGCAGGAGATACCACGCGGCGACGAGCTGGAGGAAGGTAAAGGCGACCCATGCCGTGAGGATGAAGAGATTCTTCTGGTTCCGCCACGAGAGGTAGTAGAGGCCGAGAAGTGCGATGCAGAGCGGGAGGTAAATCACGACCCATACGCGGACGGTGTTGAGCTTCTCTAATGTGAGCGAGAGGGTCATTCGCTCTTTCACCTTGGGCGGGACTTTGATGAGGGTTTCGCGCCCGAGGAGCCAGTTGATGCAGTTTGAGGCGAGGTTGATGATCGTCGGGGCGACGCGGAGCCCGTCGTCCGATACGAAATCGCTGTTGCCGACGACCACGAGGCGCGGCGTATCGAGCTTCACGTTGGGATCGACGGATGCGCCTTTTTCGACTTGGGCGGCGAGGGTGAGCACGCCGCTACGGTCCTTCTGGGGGTCGAAGAGGGCCGTTTCTGCACCGTCGCCGACATTGAACTCGGTGTCGCCCCAATAGTCTCTCGGGGAAACCATGATACCGGTGAGCTTGTGCAGTAATCGAAACTCTTTCTCGCGATTCAACTGCATGGACTGAGTGGCTCCGAGCAGTTCGACGCTGAGCCCTTCGATCCCCTCCGTGATGGGCGACGTGGCTCCCGATACGATGCCGCCTGACTCGACTTCCGGGATGCCGGTGAGATTAACGCGGTGGAGGACGTAGTCGTCAATCAGGCGCATGCCGCGCTCTTCGACCCATTTGAAAAGATTGGGCGTCTTGCCGCCTGTTTTCCCGACTGCGATGAGGATGCGGCCCTTCCTGTCCCAGTAGTCGCTCAGCACTTTGAGGTCGCGTGCGCTGAAGTCGAACTTCGGCCCGAGCACGAGCACCATATTTGCATCGTCGGGCACCTTCTCGATGTCGGCGATGGTCAGATTTACGAGGAGGAGGTTCTGGCGGCGCGTGTATTCGATGAGCCCCTTGAGCTTGCCGCCGTTGGTATCAAACTCGCCGTGGCCATTGATGACGTAGAGCCGGTTTTGCTTTGGCTCGGTGAGGGCGAGGATTTCGTTGGTGAGGACTTGTTCGCCTCGGAATGCCAGCATTTGCTGGGGCGGGCGCTTCCTCATCTGCGCTTCCAGTTCCTTCATTTGGTTCCACTCT
>CAMDQC010000022.1 GCA_945905735.1 Prosthecobacter debontii
GATGCGCCAGACGGTGTGCTGGATGCCATCGGGTGCGGTGAAATCGTAAGTCGGCGTTCCCTTTTGCTGCGCAGCAATAAGGGCATCGATCTCCGGCTGTCCACGATACGTGAGGAAGACGGGGCCGGTCTCGGCGCTCAGTGTGCCGATGAGTTTGGTGCGGTCGTCTTCTTTGTCTTTCCGCGTCTTCTCGTGCTTTTTGATGATGTCTTTCGCATTCGGATTCTCCGCGCGTTCGTGGACGTAATCATCGACGTGGCAGACAGCGGCGAGGCCCGTCTGCGTGTGCGCGCCCATGCGCTGTTGGTAGAGATAAATGGCGGGCGCACTCTCGCGGCGGAGAGCGCCCACGGATTGCAGGCGCTCGAAGTTTTTCTTCGCCTGAGCATAGACCGCATCGGAGTAGGGATTTGTGTCGGCTGGTAGTTCCAGTTCTGCACGATCCACGCGGAGAAGAGTGTTTGGTTTCCCCTCGGCCAGCACGCGGGCCTCCTCAGTATTCAGGACATCATACGGGACGCAGGCAATGTCTGCGACTTGAGCGGGATCGGGCACGAGGCCTTGAAAAGCACGGATTCGGAGCATAGAGCGGGGGAGAAAAGGGGATACGCAGAAAAGTTCAACGTCATTCCGGCGCGGCGCGGTAATTTTTTGTAAGTGGGCGACTAATCCGTCTCCGACATGTCGTCGTCGGATTGTGTGACGCGGACGATTTCCTCCACGGTCGTCTGGCCTTTCATCACGCGACGCCAGCCGTCGGTGCGGAGGGTTTCCATTCCGTCGCTGATGGCGCGGACCTTGAGCGCGTTGCCGGTTTCTTTCCGGATGATCATGCGGCGGAGGTTTTCGTTGACGACGCAGACTTCAAAAATGGCGCGGCGGCCTCGATAGCCGGTTTGGCGGCAGGTGTCGCAGCCTTTGCCTTTGTAGAATTTCCCGCCGGGTGGGGGCTCGAAGCCGAGGCTCTTTATATAGTCGAGGTCGTAGGCGGCTTCGACGCGGCACTCGGTGCAGATGGTGCGGACGAGGCGCTGGGCCTGAAAGCAGCGGACGACGCTGGCGAGGAGGAAGGGCTCGATGCCCATGTCGGTGAGTCGGGTGATGCCGGAGACTGCGTCGTTTGTATGCAGCGTGGAGAAGACGAGATGCCCGGTCATGGCAGCGCGGATGGCGATTTCCGCTGTCTCGAAATCGCGGATTTCTCCGACCATGACGATGTTCGGGTCTTGGCGGAGGATGGCGCGGAGGCCGTTGGCAAAAGTGAGGCCGATGTCGGGCTTCACGTCGATCTGCGAGATACCGGGGAGGCGGTATTCGACGGGCTCTTCGACGGTGATGATGCGGCGCGTCGGCTGGTTGATGCTAGAAAGGAACGAGTAGAGCGACGTGGATTTTCCCGAGCCGGTGGGTCCAGTGACGAGGATGATTCCGTTTGGCAGGGCGAGCATGTTTTTCATCTGCGCCATCTGGAAGTCGCCCATGTCGAGCCGGTCGAGGCCGAAGGTGAGCGTCTCGGTGCGGGAGAGGAGGCGGAGGGAAATGGACTCGCCGTTTACCGTGGGGATGGTGGAAACGCGGACGTCAATCGCGCCTGCTTGGGTGGTCAAATTGATGCGTCCATCCTGCGGCAGACGGCGCTCGGCGATGTCCATGTGCGCCATGACTTTGAGGCGGGAGATGATGGCGCTTTGGAGGACGCGGAGCTGCGGTGGGACGGCGATGGGGTGAAGGATGCCGTCAATGCGGTAGCGGATGCGGAGGTCGTTTTCGAGCGGCTCGACGTGGATGTCGGTGGCGCGCTCGGTGATGGCTTCGCGGATGACTTGGTTGACGAATTTGACGACGCTGGCCTCGGGGTCGTCGCTGGTGATGTCGAGCGTGGAGTCTTGCTCGATGGCGTCGTAGGCGCGGTTGTTTTTGAGGATTTCCTCGAAGACATCGGCCCCGACGCCGTAGGCCGTTCGGAGAGCCCGGAGGAGCTGGGTGCGCGGGGTGAGTTGCCAGCGGATTTTTTTGCCAGCGAGCTGTTGGGTGACGAGCTTTCGGGCGGTCTGATTAAATACGTCGTAGGTGGCGAGGGTGATGACGCCTGCTTCGTCCTGCGAGATGGGGAGGATGTGGTGCTTAAAGACGATGCGGCCCGAGATGAGCTGGAGTGTCTGGCGGTCCACATTCGCGCCATCGATGGGCTCGACGGGCGTGCGGAAGATGCGCCCGAGTTCGGCGGTGAGTTTAGACTCGTCCACCTTGCCGGAATTCAGCGCCTCGACGGTCCAAGTGCTGCCTGCGGGCGGCTTGAGGGCGAGAAGCTCGGCGGCGGTGGCGTCGTCGCAGCCCGCCGCGAGCAGGGCTTCGAGCAAAGAGCGTAGCTGGCTCATTTAGCGACGGAGCTGGGGATTACTGACGCGAACGGCAGGCGCGGGCTTGAGGACTTTGGCCTTGGGGATTTTCTCGCGCATATTGGCGTTGTAGATGGCACTTTCGAGGTCGGGCGGGATGTTCATCGGCTCCAGATGTTTCTCGCGGAGCTGGACGGCTTCGAGCGGTCCATCCGTTACGACGGGGCGGAGCATGATGACGAGTTCGGTGCGAGTTTTGGCCTTTGATTTCTTGCCGAAAAGTCCGCCGATGAGTGGGATATTATGCAGCTTGTTGATGCCGCCAGAGTCGTTGGAATTGGACTCTTTAATGAGCCCGCCGAGGATGAGGGTGGAGTTGTTCGGCACGGAGACGTTGGTCTTCAGTGACCGCTGCGAGATGGTTGGGATGTCGTTGTTATCAATCCGCACGGAGCCGGAACGCTCGGAGATGTTCTGGACGATCTCCATCGAGACTTCACGGTCTTGATTGATGAGCGGGACGACATCGAGCTTGAGCTGGATGGGCTTGAACTGAATCTGCGTCGAGGATTGGGGCGTGGTGCCGTTGGTATTGCCGGTGAAGGACGTGAGCGAACTCGTGGGCACGGGAACCTCCTCGCCGCTGGTGATGGTCGCCTTTTTGTTGTTCTTCGTGAAGATGCTCGGGCGGGTGATCACGCGGAAGCGATTGGTCGTCTCTAGCGCCTTCAGCACCGCGTCGAACGAGTTGCCCGCCATGACAAATCCGCCGAGGCCGCCGCTGCCGGCGGTGAGTGCGCGGGTGATGTTTTGCTGCGAGATGAGGTTGTTCAGATTCAGGATCGGCTGGTCCGTGCCGGAAAAGCCGAGCGGTGCTGTGCTCGTGCCAGTGGGAGGAGTGCCGGTGCCCGCACCATTGAGAAGGCCGCCGTTGCGGAGGATGTAATCCATGCCGTAGCTCTCGTCGTCCTTGAGCGTGAGTTCACCGATGACTGTGTAGATCATCACATGCTGTGGTCGGACATCGAGCTGGTCTATGAGGGCAAAGACTTTTTCTTTAATATCCGCAGCACCGATGACGACGACGCTGTTGTTTAGACGGTCGCCGATGATGGTGCCGTTTTTCAGCTCTTGAACGAGCGGCGTGCTTTCGCGGTCGCCGGTGGAGAGAGATTCTTCGACGTTGGTGCCACCACCGCCACCGAGGCTGCTGTTGCTGCCAAAACGGTTGTTGCCGTTGTTATTGTTCAAATTGTTGTTCGTATTCGTCTGGCCGGGGCGCTGGCCTGCGGCTCCCGCCGCGCCGCCCGTGCTGCCGCCGCCTTCGCGCTCGCCGGGGTCTTTGATGGCTGCGACGACGGCGTCCATGACTTCCTCCACCGGGCGGAACTTAAGCGCGCGGGTGGCGGGTATGTTCAGCTTCACATCCATGTCGTATTCTTTGATGAGCGGCTTGATGACTTTCATCGCCACGGGGCGCGCGACGACGTGGATGCGGTTGGTCCGTTTATCCGCAGTGATTTTGACTTTGCCGACGACGATATTGTCCTCCGTGCCGATGCCTCCGCTGAACTCAAAGGAGACATTCCCTTCGTTCGCTGCCGCATTTGGATTGGGCACGCCGCCGGGGAGCGGGTTGCCATCGGGGCCAGTGACGGTCCGCTGCACGCGGTTGGGCTGGCCGGGCTGACCGGGGGTGCCGGTCTGCTGCTGGGTTTTCTCAAAGAGCTTCTCCAGCGCCGTGACGACGTCTTCCGCTTTCGCGTGCTCCAGCGTGAGGAACTCGCTCACGACTTCCGCTGGCTTGGTATCAATCGCTTTGACGATGCGGATGAGCGTGCGGATGAGCGATGAGTTCTCCGAGACGAGCAAGGCATTCGCTTTAGGCAGGGGCAGCACGCTCATCACCTGAGTCGCACCAGCTACGAGAATCTCTCCCTTAATGAGCGCCGCCAGCTCCGTCGGGTCGGCCCATTCGAGCTTGAAGAGATACGTCACCACTTGCTCGTTCTCGGGGAGCATCTCCTCACGATCAATGAACGGGATGCCGACGCTCTTCGGGTTGATGCCGCCGCCGGAAACCTTCCAAATGTGGGCATCTGTCGTAGGGGAAAGCACGATACCGTTCATCAAAAGGGTCATCTCAAGTAGCTTAATTAGTTCACTCTTCGGCACCTTCTCGGAGAGGTGGAAATTGATCGTCCCCAGAGGCGCATTGCCCATGATGTAATGCCGACCATTGCCCACCCACTTTTCGAGATCGCGAATCACGTTTGCTGCATCTGCGCCGACGTATTCCACCTGCACGAGTTCCTCCCCATTCGGCACTGCCGCTGGGTTTGGATTTGCCACCGTCGCCCCTGGGACTGCCGGGACCACCGCCGGAGCGCCGAGCACGGGTGCTGCCGGAGCACCGGGAACGACTGGATTGGCCTGCGGCGTTGTCGGAGCAGGGACCGGAGGTGGAACCTGAGCAAAAGCAGACGTAGCGAGAATGATCGAAGAAAGAATAGATGGCCGCAACACGCCGCGCGGTGTAGTCGCCCGATTCGGCGAGGTCAACTGTAGTCGCTGGAAGATTGGCAGCGAGAAAAGGCAAGATGGGAATGACATGGATTTAGTAAACACACCGCGCCCCGAAAGGTCGCACGGATCATTCGGTGAGACATGCCTCACGCCGTCACGTTCAAAGCCCAAAGCCGCCCCACACGGGGAAATGACTTGGAAACATCGGGGGATAAGGCACTATCCGGGACTTTCAATGGCTCGGACGATTCTGTCATTCATCGCCTTTTTCGCGTTACTCGCGGTATCTCATGCTTCGGATTGGGTTCTCTACTCGGTCGGAGGGCGGGACTATATTTCCATGGGGAATGTGGCGGATTTTTACGGCCTCAAAAAGGTGCAGCGCGAGGGGAACGAGGTTATTGCATCGAGTAATTCACGCAGCCTCCGGGCGGCGGCGGGTTCGGTGGAGTTCTTCATTAACAATCTCAAATTCATCCTCAGCTACCCCATCGTCGAACACAACGGACAGCTCTGCATCTCGCGGATGGACCTCGTGAAACTCGTCGAGCCCGTCATGCGCCCCAGCCGCATCAAAAACTCCGTGCCCATCGACACCGTCGTCCTCGACGCCGGCCACGGCGGGCACGACAGCGGGGCGACTTCGATCTACGGCGCGGAAAAGAACTACACCCTCGATACCGTCCTCCGCGCAAAAGAACTCCTCCGTGCCGCTGGCTACAAAGTCATCCTCACCCGCAGCACCGACGACTTCATCCCGCTCGACGACCGCGCCGCCATCGCCAGCGCGCAGAAGTCCGCCATCTTCATCTCTATCCACTTCAACCACGGTGGAATGGGCACCGGCGTAGAATCCTACACCCTCGCTCCGTGCGGTGTGCCGAGCATGATGGCCGACGGCCCGGCAGTCTCCGACTTCCGCGAATGCAGGGGCAACTCCCGCGACCAGGAGAACATGGCCCTCGCCACCGCTTCACACGCCGCCCTTGTGATGAAAACGCGCATGGCCGACCGCGGCCTAAAGCGCGCCCGCTTCGTCGTCATCCGCGACATCACCATCCCCGGCGTGCTCATCGAAGGCGGCTTCCTCAGCAACCCGACCGACGCTAAACTCATCGCCACCTCGCTCTACCGCCAGACGCTCGCCTCCTCCGTCCTGCAAGCCGTGGAAAACTACCGCAAAGCCGTCGGCACGCAGTCTGCCGCCGTGGCAGAAACGAAGAAACAGCCGACGAAAAAGCCGACTCAAAAGAGCGGCAGCAAGCCCGCCCCCATTGATCCGCCGTCAAGCGAGACGAATTAAGCGTTCGGCTTCGGATGCACGAGGTCGTGCTCTTCCAGCGGCTCTAAGTGCGTGTGGACATCGGCGAACGGAAGGATGCGTTGGCTCAGAGTTTCTTCGATCTCCGTCGCCATCCGGTGCGCTGTGGTCAGCGGAGTGGCGTTGGGGAAAAGAAGATGCACGTCGATGATGTGCCCGTCGCCGTTGTGCCGGTGCCGCAGTTCGTGAAAGGCGATGCCGCGCCGCGTGGTTTCTTCCGTCAGGATGGCCTCGATCTTTTCCGTCGTCTTGGGGTCCGCTTCATCGAGCAGACCGGACACGCTTTCCCGCATCAGGCCGTAGCCGGACCACAGGATATTGAGCGCCATGACGATGCCGATGATCGGGTCCACCGCCCGCCAACTCGTCAGCATCGTCAGCCCCACACCGATGAGTACGCCGAGGCTCGTCCAGCAGTCCGTGAGGACGTGCTTTCCATTGGCGACGAGGATCAGCGAATTGCGCCGCCGCCCCACGCCGATGAGGTAGGCACCCAGTGCGCCGTTGATGAGAGTGGCGGCGAGCGTGAGCAGCCCGCCAGTGCCGAGGTTGTGTAAAGCGTGCCCGGAAATCCAATCGCGCACCGCCGCGAAGATAATGAAGCACGCCGCCAGCGCGATCAGCCCGCCCTCAAACCCAGCGGAGAAAAATCCGATCTTTGAGTGCCCGTACGGGTGGTCCTTGTCCGCAGGCTTCAGCGACAGCCGCATACTAAATGATGCAAACGCCACAGCCGCCACATGGACCACGGATTCCGCCGCGTCGCTGAGGATGGCAGCGGAGCCCGTCAGCCAATACGCGCCCACTTTCAACACAAGCATGAGCACCCCGATGACGAGCGAAAGGTTCATACTCCAGAGCAAGTCCCTCCGGTGCTCGGGGCTTTTGGCGAGTGGTCTATCCATTATGCGCGATACGCTACCGAGCGACCCCCACACCGCCGAGGAACATTTTGTATCGGCTCCGTGAATTATTCGCGCACCGGGCCAAAGACACAGCGAGATACAGCGATTGATCGGCACCATGCACACCATCCGCCTTTCCATCCTTTTCATCGCAGCATTCGCACGGCTGGATGCTGCGGACCCGGCGATATTGCGCTCCGAGTTCATCTTCGACCCGAACCCCGTCCCGAGCTGCCACGCCACGACCTTGGTGGAGGCGAAGGACCACTCCCTCGTCGCCGCGTGGTTCGCCGGCACGGCGGAGGGGAAGGACGACGTCGGGATTTGGTCCTCCCGGCTCAGCGAGGGAAAATGGACCGTCCCCGTGGAGGTCGCCACCGGCGTGCAGACAGACGGCAAACGCCTCCCGTGCTGGAACCCCGTCCTCTTTCAGCCACGCGAAGGCGCGCTCATGCTCTTCTACAAAGTCGGCCCGTCGCCGAGCGCATGGTGGGGGATGCTCCGCACGAGTGTAGATAATGGGCTGACGTGGAGCGAACCCACGCGCCTCCCCGAGAACATCCTCGGCCCCATCAAAAACAAACCCGTCCAGCTCCCCGACGGCTCCATCCTTTGCAGCAGCAGCGCCGAGGGGCTGAGGCCGCCGCCCGCTTGGCAGATTCACTTCGAGCGCAGCGCCGATGCGGGCAAAACTTGGCAGTTCATTCCCGTCCCACAGCCCGACGGCAGCCCCGCCGCCATCCAGCCCAGCATCCTCTTTCTCGGCGGCGAAAAACTCATGGCGCTCGGGCGCACCCGAGTCAGTAAAGTATTCTCCACCACCTCCGCCGACCTCGGGAAAACATGGTCGCCTCTCACGCTGCTCGATTTACCCAACCCCAGCGCGGGCACCGACGCCGTGACGCTGAAGGACGGGCGGCATCTCCTTATCTACAACCACACCGCCAGCGGACGCAGCCCGCTCAACCTCGCCATCAGCCGCGACGGGCTAAAATGGGACGCCGCCCTCGTGCTGGAAGACGAACCGAGGATGGAGTTCAGCTACCCCGCCATCATCCAAACAAGCGACGGCCTCATCCACGCCACCTACACATGGAAGCGCAAGCTGGCTAAGCACGTCGTCATCGACCCGGCAAAGCTGGGCGAGCGAGAATGACGAATCCACGCTTGCGTTCGTCATTCGTCATTCGTCATTTCCCCCGCCACCATGCCCGCATCCATCCAACTCCTCGACCCGACCGATAACGCCGTCGTCGCACTCCGCGCGGTTGCCGCTGGCGAGACCGTGGAAGCGTGGACACTCCTCACCGCCGTCCCAGCGAAACACAAATTCGCCGCCGAGCCGCTGCCCGCTGGGAGCGACGTGCGCATGTATGGCACCATCGCCGGGCGCACCACGCGCGACGTGCAGCGCGGCGAACTCCTCACACGCGAAAACACCACCCACGCCGTCGCCGCGCCCGAGATTCGCGGGCAGCGTTCTCGTTGGAAAATGCCCGATGTCTCGCGCTGGAAAGGCCGCACCTTCGACGGCTACCGTCGCGCCGACGGACGCTGCGGCACGGCGAACTACTGGGTCGTTCTCCCGATGGTCTTTTGCGAAAACCGCAACGTGGACGTGATGCGCGAAGCCCTCACCAAAGGGCTCGGCTACGCCATCACCACGCCCTACACCGAATTCGTCGCGCAGCTCGCCAGCGCCCACAGAAGCGGCAGCGCGCTCGACTCCGTGCAACTAGCCGCTAGCGGCGAAACACAGCGCGTCTTCCCCGGCGTGGATGGCGTGAAATTCCTCACCCACGCCATGGGCTGCGGCGGCACCCGGCAAGACGCCCGCGCCCTCTGCGGCCTCCTCGCCGGATACATCGCGCACCCGAACGTCGCCGGGGCCACCGTCCTCAGCCTCGGCTGTGAGAATGCCCAAAGCTCCATCCTCCGCGAAGAGCTTGCGCGCCGCCAGCCCAGCGGCACCAAGCCCGTCCTCTTCTTCGAGCAACAGCGCGCCGCCAGCGAGCAAAGCCTCATCGCCACCGCCCTCCGCGAAACCATCCGTGGCATCGCTGCCGCGAACGATCTCCGCCGCGAACCGTGCCCGCTTTCCGAGCTAGTCCTCGGGCTGAAATGCGGCGGCAGCGACGGCTTCTCCGGCATCTCCGCGAACCCCGCGCTCGGCCACTGCTCCGACCTCCTCTGCGCCCTCGGCGGCAGCGGCGTCCTCTGCGAATTCCCCGAGCTGTGCGGCGCAGAACAATGGCTCTGCGACCGCTGCGAAGACCCCGCCCTCGCCGAAAAGTTCCTCGATTTAATGACCCGCTACGACGCCCGCGCTCGCGAAGTCGGCAGCGGCTTCGAGATGAATCCATCGCCCGGCAACATCCGCGATGGACTCATCACCGACGCTATGAAAAGCCTCGGCGCAGCCCGCAAAAGCGGCACCGCCCCCATCGCCGACGTGCTCGACTACCCCGAGCTCGTCGCCCGTCGCGGCGGCGTCACCCTCCTCTGCACCCCCGGCAACGACGTAGAAGCGACCACCGCCCTCACCGGCTCCGGCTGCAACCTCATCGTCTTCACCACCGGCCTTGGCACGCCCACCGGCAACCCCATCTGCCCCGTCGTAAAAATGAGCACCAACACCGACCTCACCACGCGGATGCCCGACCTCATCGACTTCGACGCCGGCCCTATCATCCACGGAAAAGAGACCATCGCCACGGCTGGCGAGCGCCTTCTAGACACCCTCATCGAAGTCGCCAGCGGGCGCATCACCACAGCATCCACGCGCCTTGCCCAAGACGACTTCCTCCCGTGGAAACGCGGCGTCTCGCTGTAGAAAACACTCGCCGTCCGCGCATCACGCCAGCGCGTCGCGGAAATACTTGAGGGTAAATGCCATGGCCACATCTTCGACCCCTACGGCCTCCCGCTGTCGTAAATCGTGCGCACTTGACGAATCCGACGCTCAGACGGCTGCAAATCGCCCGCCTACGGTTACGGGCGGTGGTGGGTTTATCGGACGCCTTTATGCACACCCGTCACATCCTCACTCTCATCGCCGCGCTCGCGGTGCCGTCATCGCTTTTCGCCGAACAGCCGGCGTCCGTCGCGTCTTTGCTCCAGCCTTTTGTGGAGAAGCACGAACTCGCGGGAGCCGTGGCGCTCGTGGCCGATAAAGACAAGGTGCTCGCCGTGGAGACGGTCGGGTTCGCAGATGTCGCCGCCGGGAAAAAGATGGCCGCAGATTCTGTCTTTTGGATCGCCTCGCAGTCGAAACCCATCACCGCCGTCGCCGTGATGATGCTTGTGGATGAAAAGAAAATCGCCCTCGACGATCCGGTGGAGAAATACCTTCCCGAGTTTCGCGGCCAGATGGTCATCGCGGAAAAGGACGACGCCCACGTTTTGCTAAAGAAACCGTCGCATCCCGTCACCATTCGCGAGACGCTCAATCACATGAGCGGGATGCCGTTTCAATCCGCCATCGAAAAGCCGACGCTCGACGGACTCCCGCTCTCCGCAGCGGTGCGCAGTTACGCGATGACGCCGCTCCAGACCGAGCCCGGAACGAAGTATCAATACTCCAACGCCGGCATCAACACAGCGGCCCGCGTCCTCGAAGTGGTGAGCGGGATGAAGTATGAGGACTTCATGCAGAAGCGTCTGTTCGAACCGCTCGGGATGAAGGATACGACGTTCTGGCTCAGCGAGGAACAGAACGCGCGTGTGGCCAAATCGTACCGCCCGAACAAGGAGAAAACCAACCTCGAAGAATTCCCAGTGAGCCAGCTGATCTATCCGCTCACCGATCGCACGCATCGCTTCCCGATGCCCGCCGGCGGTCTGTTTTCCACGGCGCAGGACACGGCGCTTTTCTGCCGCATGATGCTCAACGGCGGCGAACTCAACGGGCGGCGCTACCTCAGCGAGGCCTCGTTCAAAGAAATCACAAAACGCCAAACCCCCGACACGGTAAAGGACAGCTACGGTCTCGGCCATGCGGTCGGCGGAGACTTCTTCGGCCACGGCGGCGCGCACGCGACCAACATGGAAGTCCGCCCCGGCAAAGGCATCACCATCGTTTGGATGGTGCAGCACGGAGGCTTCCCCGGCGACGGCGGAAAAGCGCAGGGTGTGTTCAAGAATTGGGCGCTGGAGCGGTTCGGGAAGTAAGCACGCACGGTGCGGCATCCATTCAGGCCGCAGCGTGGACTTGCAAGTAATGCTCCGCCGTTTACCGTGACGGAAGTCGCGCCCATCCCGTTGCCGGACGGCAGCGGAATCGCGTGGTGGATCAAAGTGCGGCGCGAAAAGGGACCGTAGGGTCATTACTTACCAGGAGTTGCGGCCTTTGCGCTCCGCAAATTCCAGTAAGCAGTGAGCAACGAAGGATTTCTCTCGGATTGCCATAGCCTGCCGCGCCGCGTGACACTCCCTGAAAACCGCAATGAATCGCCTCGCTCTTCTCTCGCTCCTGCTCAGTCCACTCGCCACGCTCTTCGCCGCCGATGCGCCGAAGCCGAGCATCGTCTATTTCCTCATCGACGATCTCGGCTACGCCGACTGTGGGTTCAATGGCGGGAAGAATATCCGCACGCCGAATATCGACAAGCTCGCGAAGGCGGGCGCGGTGTTGGAATCGTTTTATGTGCAGCCGGTTTGCTCGCCGACGCGCGCCGCGCTGCTCACCGGGCGCTACGCCACGCATACCGGCGTCTATACGGTCGTGCGGCCGGGCGCTCCGTGGGGATTGCCGCTGTCCGAGCGCACGTTGCCGCAGGCGTTGCGCGAGGCGGGCTACACCACGGCGATTTGCGGGAAGTGGCACCTCGGCGAGTTTCAGCCCGAGTACACACCCACGCATCGCGGCTTCGACCAGCAATACGGCCACATGTTCGGGATGCTCGACTACTTTACGAAAATGCGCGGCGATCAGCGCGACTGGTATCGCAACGACAAGCCGTCCGCCGATGACGGCTACACGACGCATCTCGTCGCGAAGGAGGCGCGCCGCATCATCGCGGAGAAGCCTGCGGACAAGCCGCTGTTTCTCTACGTCCCGTTCAACGGAATCCACAGCCCGAATCAAGTGCCGGAAAGTTACAAGGAGCCCTATAAATCCCTCCCCGAGCCGCGCCGGACGATTGCGGGAATGCTCGCGGCAGTGGATGAGGCAATCGGGCAAATCACGGCGGCGCTGGATGAGAAAGGGCTGCGGAAAGACACGCTCATCATTTTCTCCAGCGACAACGGCGGCCCCGGCCCCGGCAGGACGACGATGAATACGCCGCTCCGCGCAGGGAAGGGGACTATCTACGAAGGCGGCATACGCGTGGCTGCGTTCGCAAATTGGCCGGGGAAGATCGCCGCCGACACCCGCATCAAAGAGCCGATGCACGCTGTGGACTGGTATCCCACTTTGCTGAAACTCGCCGGCGCTTCGGTGGACCAAAAACTCCCACCCGACGGCTTGGACATCTGGCCCGTGCTCACGCAAGGCGCGAAGTCCCCGCACGATGCGCTGCTGCTGCACGGCACCTCTCTCGGGAAAGCTGCGATTCGCATGGGCGACTGGAAACTCCTGCTCAACGCCAGCGAGAAAGACGCCGAGGAAGTCCCCGCCGACGATGCGAAAGCCACGGGATCGGTGGAGCTCTACAACCTCGCCGACGACATCGCCGAGTCGAAGAACCTCGCCGCTTCACAGCCCGAAAAAGTGAAGGAGCTCCGCACTCGCCTTGCATCATTTCTGAAGGGCGCGGTGCCTCCCGGACAGGATGCCGCCGCGAAACGCAAAGCCGCGAAATAGATGTCGGCCCGCGCTGCAATGAAAGCGGCTTTGTTCCTCGCATCGCTGTGTTGGTTCATCTTCCGCGCTTCCGCCACGGAGCCTGCGGATGCGAATGATATCCGTGATCGCGGTGCAGCTCACCTCGCGGAACTCACCGCGCAGCCTTGGCTCGCGGAATGGAAAGGCTCGAAGCTCGAAGACATCCGCCTTGTCGAACAAAAGAAAGACCTCACGTGGCCCACTGGCTTGCCTTCCGCGTGGTGGGCAAAAATCACGCATTCGGATAAGGGCACCGGCTACCTTGCATGGGACTCCGGCGGCGATGGAAAGATCATCGAGTTCGCGTTCGACGCCGCGATTGCCGTGGACGCGCCCAACGCGAAGACGCTCCAGGGCGTGCCCGCGCTCCAGCAATTTGCCATCCCGCAAAAAGACGGGAGCGCCATCGCATCGGGCTGCGTCCCGACTTCTGCGGCGAGCGTGCTCGGTTTCTGGATCGAGCGTGATTATCCGCAATGGCGCGGCGATGCCGGTGCCGCTCCGCTCCAAGCACTCACCAAGCGCATTCGCGCGCGGCTAAACATGCAGGCCATCCCCGACAAAGACGGATACACCGACGACGCAATGACGCTCGCGGGCGCAATGCCCGACGAACTCGCTCAGGCCATCCAGACTGACGCCGACGAACACCGCGTGCCCATACGGAGCAGCGTGAGCCGGTTTCGCTACGAGGCGTTGCAGACCGAAATCAGCGCAGGTCGTCCGGTGCTTCTGTCATGCATTGTCCGTCTCCCGCACAAGCCCCAGCTCTCGTGGGGGCACGAAGTCGCCGGGGTCGGCTGGGCCAAGCTCGGCGAGGTCCGGTTCGTCGGAATCCTGGATAATTTCTACCCCGTGAAAAACCCCGCAACCATTCGCTGGCTGCGCTCCGACGCGTTCGATTCGCTCATCACCATCAGCCCTGCGCCTTAGCTGCTTTGGGCGCGGCGGATTTCTATGATCGCGCGACGGTGAGGCGCGGTCATGGGCAGGGCGTCGAGTGAGTCGAGAAGGTGCCATGCTTGCTGTGCGGCCAGCTTCACTGGGGCGGGCGCTTTGTGGACGTGAAGGGAGACTCGGTGATGAGTAAACGGATACTCGCTTGAAAATATCGGGATGCCTTTCGGCGTCGCGGCGAGCTGCGGGAGCTTCCACATGCCATTCCAGCGAGCCCCCGTTTGGATTTCCAAAAGGATGCGCCCTTTCCCGGTGATCCATCCACAGTGCTCCACGAGTTCCGCGCGCTTTTGGCGGGGTTTTTTCGCAGGCAGATTCGCCGCCGTACCCGCAGCGTGGCCCCGACAATGCGCGCGCACGGGACATTCCCCACAGCGCGGTGAGCGAGGAACGCAAAGGATCGCGCCGAGTTCCATGAGCGCGCCGTTGAAAAGCCCCGGGCTTTTCTTTGGGACGAGTCGCGTAGCCTCAGACCAAAGGGCGGCCTGGCCTCTCGTGGAATCAATCGGCTCCCGTAAATCGAGCAGTCGTGACAGCACCCGAGCCACGTTCGCATCCACAAGGGGTTCCGGGAGATCGAATGCAAAACTCGCCACTGCGCCCGCCGTGTATCGCCCGACGCCGGGCAGCGCTCGAATCGCCGCCGCTTCGGCGGGGAGGGAGCCGCCGTGCAGCGCCACGACGCTTTGCGCTGCCCGGTGCAAATTCCGAGCGCGGCTGTAGTAGCCAAGGCCTTGCCAAAGCGACAGCACCTCCTGCTCGCCTGCCGCAGCGAGCGTCGCGAAGTCTGGAAACCGCGCGAGCCAGCGCTCGAAATACGGAATCACCGTCGCGACCTGTGTTTGCTGGAGCATGAACTCCGAAACGAGAATCGCGTAGGGATCGCGGGTTTCGCGCCACGGGAGTTCACGTTTCGCTTTGGCGAACCAAGCGGTGATGTCCCGCTGAATGCTGTTCTTGTTGTTTGTCGGAGCCACAGTCGAGAATGGAGAAGGAGAGGTAGCAGTCGGTTCTCCGTTTGGGCAAACGAATGTATCGGCTGTAGTTTATCGAGATTCTGTCCGTCGAGCGGCTGAGAAGTCTCCATTGACGCCGTCGGTGTGGGCGTCGAATAGTCAGGCATCCGCACGGTGACGGCACGGATGCCACGAACCTCTCCGAACGCAAACAACAACTTACCCGAATGAATCTCACGTCGCGACTCCTGATCCTCATACTCCTGTGTGCCGCATTTCCGGTTCAGGCTCAATTGGTGAACGTCGCGCAGGGAAAGCCTACCACGGGGGATACCGCGTTTGGATTTCTGACTTCGAACGGCGTAGATGGAACGATTTCCACATTCACCCACGCGGACAATACGAGTGCGACTCCGAGCAATCCGTACTGGCAGGTGGACCTGACGCAGAACTACGGCCTCACGAGGCTCGAAATCACCGACCGCTCCGATGGCTGTTGCTCGCCGAACCGGCTGAATGGCTCCGAGATTCGTGTGTATGACGCGAACAACATGCAGATCGGTGCGACGATTCCCATCGTGGGTCTGAGCACGCCGAGTAGCTCACAGACGCTTGTTTTCACAAATGGAGCCACGGGTTGGCCGGGGGCGCGGCGCATCCGCATTGACGGGTATGTGCAGTATTTTCAGTTCGCGGAGTTTCGGGCGTTCACCGGGCAGCCGCTGCTGAATGCGAATCTCGCATTAAACGGCGTCGTGACGAGCTCCGGAGCTACGTGGCCGGGGCTTCCAGCGTCGAATCTGACCGACGGGAATCCCGCGACGTTTTCGCACCCCGCGGACGGTGCGCCGTTGGGTGCGTATTACACGGTGGACCTTGGCGCAACGTATGGCCTCGAACGGGTCGTTTTGTTTAACCGGACGGATTGTTGCCCCGAACGGCTCAGTAACTATCGAGTCCAACTTATGGCCGATAGCGCGGGCTCGCCCGGCGCGGTGAACTGGAGCGGGATCGTGCGAGGGGACGGCACGAACAGCGGTCAAGGCGGGAGCGACACCGTGCGCGTGACCGATGGAGTCGGGGTGTTCTCCGGGCGGTTTATCCGCGTCACCGACCTTGCGAATCTCGCTTACAAACCGCAAATCGCCGAGATCGAAGCGTATGCTCCAGTGCCCGCAACGATCCGGTATTTCCTCACGAACGCTGGTAATATCGGCGGTCCCGGACTGCCTGCAAGCGCGACGCTTTCGTGGGTCGTGGAGAATGCGACGAGCGTCTCGATTGGCGGCATCGGCACGGTGTCCGCGAGCGGCAGCACTGTCGTCGCGCCCGGAAGCGCGATTACCTACACACTCACCGCCACGCGCACGAATGCAGCGAATGCCGTCGCGACCGTCACCATCGCAGTGAACGCTGCGGCGCTCGCGCCGCAGATTACGGAGTTCCAAGCGGCGGACGGAATCATTGAGGATGAAAACGGCGATCGTCCCGATTGGATCGAGCTGCAAAACCCGAACACCTTCACGCTGAACCTCGCGGGTTACACACTCACCGACTCGGCGCAGCTGCCTGCAAAATGGACGTTCCCGCTCGCAAACATTGCGCCCGGCGGATACGCGCTCGTTTACGCGTCGGGGAAAAACCGCGCCATCACAGGGTCGCCACTGCACACGAATTTCTCGCTCACCGCATCCGGCGAATACCTCGCGCTTTCGGCTACGGGCGGCGGGTTCGTGCAGCGATTCCCCGCCGACTACCCGACGACTTTGCTTTTCCCCAAGCAATACGACCGCGTGACCTATGGTCTCACCGCTGGCGGCGCGACCAAGTATTTCAAGCCCGCCACTCCCGGTGCAGCCAACGGCACGAGCTACGACGGTGTTGCCGCCGACACGAGCTTCAGCGTGAAGCGCGGCATCTTCAGTACGCCCCAGAGTGTCACGATTACTTCCGCCACGGCGGGCGCGACCATTCGCTATACGACCGATGGAGCCGAGCCGACGGAGACAAGCGGCACGATTTATACGACGCCGATTGCAATCACCACCACCACGATGCTGCGGGCCTTGGCGTACAAGACGAACTTCGCGCCGACGAATGTGGACACGAACACCTACATCTTCCCCGCCGCCGTGGTGGCCTCCCCGGTGATGAGCACGACGATCACTCAAGACCCGACGTACGGTCCGCAGATGGTCGCGGCGCTCACCGACCTGCCGAGCATTTCCGTGGTCACGCCCTCGTCGATCGTGAATGGCACGAGCGCGCTGTGTTCCTTTGAATACATCCCGGCCATCGGCGTGGGCGTTCAGGAAAATGCAGGCATCGAATTGTTTGGCGGCGCTTACACGAACTTCCAAAAGAAGAGCTTCCGTGTGGCATTCAAGGCCGACTATGGCGCGGCGAATATCGAAATCCCGAATCTCTTCACCAGCCACGCACGGGGCTGGAAACCCGTGGGGAAATTCGACGCGCTGGAACTCCGCAGCGGCTCGCACGACATGGCGCAGCGCGGCTTCTACATGTCCAATATCTTCACCGATGGCACCATGCTCGACATGGGCGCGCTGAACCCGCACTCGCGCTTCGTTCACCTCTACCTGAACGGCTCTTACTGGGGCATGTATCACCTCCGCGAGCGTTGGGACGCTGACATGCACAGCGCCTACCTCGGCGGGCCTTCGGGCGACTACGAATCCGTCAACGGCAACCTCAATGTCGGTGGCTGGGCCGAGCCCGGCGACGCCTACGACGGCGACGGCTCATCGTGGACGCGCGTGAAATCACTGCGTGCCAACTACGCGGGAGTCAGCCCGTATCTCGATGTCGCGCATTATGTCGATTACATGCTCATGTTCTGCTTCGGGAAAAGTGAGGACGAGTATCGCATCGTGAGTCCGAAGAACGCCGGGAGCGGATTTAAGTTCCTGCTCAACGACGCCGACGGCTACCTTGCCAGCTCGAACTACATCAACTCCGTCCCCAGCGACCGCATGGCCCTCCGCTCGAACCCGAATCCCGGGCGGCAAAATGGCGACGGTCCAGGCAGCATTTTCAGCCAGCTCTGGCAGCAAGGACATGCCGACTATAAGGTGCTCCTCGCCGATAGGATTCACCGCCATTTTTTCAACAGCGGTGCGCTCACACCTGCGGCGACCAACGCCCGACTCACGGCGATGTGCGCGGAAGTCCAGCGCGCATTTTACGCCGAGAGCGCACGCTGGGTCGCGACCGGCGAATCCCGCACTCCCGCGACATGGGCGAGCGAGCGCGACAACATCCTCAACAACTTCCTGCCCACCCGCACCGGCATCTACCTCTCGCAGCTCCAGGCGCTCGGTTATTACCCGAGCGTCGCAGCGCCTGCATTTGGCGGCGGCACCGTCGCCAGTGGCACCACGCCCAGCTTCGCCGTCGCCGGGGCCACCGTTTATTTCACCAAGGACGGCAGCGACCCGCGACTGCCCGGCGGCGCGGTGAATCCCGCAGCGACCGTCGGCACCAGCACGAGCATCACGGCCAATACGCGGCTTCGCGCCCGCGCCCTTTCCGGCAGCAACTGGAGCGCGCTCAATGAAGCATTCTACACCGTCACCACGCCGCTCGCGCCGGGCGACATCGTTTTCTCGGAAATCCACTACAACCCGCAAGGCGACGACGACTCCGAGTTCATCGAACTGTGGAATCCCACCACCCACGCAGTGAACCTTCGCGGCGCGAAATTCACCGCGGGACTCAGCTACGACTTCCCCGACAACCGCGACATCTCCCTCGCTCCCGGCGAGCGCATCGTGCTCGTCGCAAGCCTCTACAATTTCCAGCAACGCTACGGCATCACGACGCCCGTCGCCGGTGTGTATTTCGACCGCCTCGGCAACGACGGCGACACCCTCACACTCAGCACCGCCAGCGCTACGCAACTCGTCTCCCTCCAGTATCAGGACCTAGCCCCGTGGCCCGAGACCGCCGACGGCAACGGCTACAGCCTCGTCCTGGCCAACGTCGGCGCGCCCACGCTCGCATCGAGCTGGCGAACCAGCACCGCCATCAACGGAAATGCCGGCGCGAGCGACGCCGCGCTTCCATTCACCGGCACGGCGCTTGCCGATACGGATAAAGACGGCATCCCCGCGTTGCTGGAGCATTTCTTCGTGACGAACGCCGGCGTTTCAAACGCATCGCCGCTCATCGCCGGGCGAACGCTCGACGGACGGCTACAAGTCACCTTCCCGCGCCGCCTCGCCGCCGACGACCTCACGCTCACCGTCGAAGTCAGCGCAGATCTTTCCATCTGGACCACCGCCGCCACGCGCACCGCGCATATCAATAACGGCGACGGCACCGCCACCGAGACCTGGACTGCCGACGCCGCCGCTAACGCGCAGTTTATTCGTCTGCGCGTGGTGAAATAGGGCGCATAGCGTTCAGAAGTGGATCACACGCCGCGCTGAAGCGGAGGCCAAATGAATTTGTGCATCTGGAGTTGGAAGCGCACGGGGAGTTTGTCGGCGATGATCCAGTCCACGATTTCGCGCGGCTCGATCTTGCCGAAGATGGGCGAGAAGAGCACGCAGCCGCAGCGTTCGGCGAGGCGATGCACGCGGACTTGCTCGCGCGACCACTCGTAGTCTTCGCGGCTGCCGATGACGAACTTCACTTCGTCGCGCTTGGTGAGGTGCTCGATATTGCTCCACAAATTGCGCGCGCATTCGCCGGAGCTGGGCGTCTTCAAATCCATGATGCGGTGGACGCGCGCATCAATCTTGCCGATGTCGTGCGCGCCGCTCGTTTCGATGAGGACGGTCTTCCCGGCGTCGCAGAGCTGCGTCATCAGCGGGAGGACGTTCTTTTGTAAAAGGGGCTCGCCGCCGGTGACTTCGACCATCGGGCAATCGAGCGCCAGCACTTCGGCGAGGATTTCGGAGACGAGGCGTTTCTTGCCGTCGTAGAAAGCGTAGGCCGTGTCGCAATAGGTGCAGCGGAGGTCGCAGGCGGTGAGCCGGATGAAGGAGCACGGCCAGCCTGCCCAAGAGCTTTCGCCTTGGATGGACTGGTAGATTTCGTTGACCTTGAGGGTCACTTCCGGTCGGCGATAGGCACGACTTTTTTGCCGACGGCGGGGCCGACGTATTCGCTGAGCGGACGGTAGAGGCGATTGTCGGCGAGCTGCTCCAGCACATGCGCCGTCCAGCCCGCCGTGCGCGAGATGGCGAAGATGGGCGTGAACATATCGGTGGGGATGCCGAGGCTGTAATAGACCGTGGCGCTGTAGAAATCGACGTTCGCATTGAGCCCCTTTCGCTCTTTCATCACGGCGGCGATGCGCTCGGACATGCGGATCCACTTTTGCTCGCCGAGTTGGTCGGTGAGTTTGATGGCCATGTTGCGGAGATGCGGCGCGCGGGGGTCGAGCACTTTGTAAACGCGGTGACCGATGCCCATGATCTTCTTTTTCTGCGCCATCGCATCTTCGAGCCACGCATCGACGTTGGCCTCGGTGCCGATCTCTTCGAGCATGTGGATGACGCCCTCATTCGCGCCGCCGTGGAGTGGACCTTTGAGCGTGCCGATGGCGCTCGTGATTGCGGAAAACATATCGCTCAGTGTGGCAACGGTGACTCGCGCGCTAAAGGTGCTCGCGTTCATCCCGTGGTCGGCGTGGAGGACGTAGGCGACATCGAGTGTGTCGGTCATTTCCTTGGTGGGCGCTTCGCCATTTAACAAATAGAGGAAGTGCGCCGCTTCGCCGAGGTCTTTGCGGATGGGCGGGAGGCTCTTGCCCTGCCTGGCGCGGTGAAAGTAACCCGCCATTACGCCGATGCGTGCGGTGATGCTCACGGCGCGCTCGCGGTTGCGATCCACCGAGTTGTCGTCGATTCGTGTATCGTAGAGCCCGAGCATACTCACCGCCGTGCGGATGACATCCATCGGGTCAGCCGTGATGGGCGCAGCTTTGAGGAAATCGATGATTCCCTGAGGGAGTTCACGGTTGTTGCGGAGGTGGCCGGTGAGGGTTTCGAGCTGGAGCGCATTCGGTAGTTCGCCGAACCAAAGAAGGTGGATGATTTCCTCGAACGACACGTTTCCGGCGAGTTCGTTGATGTCGTAGCCAGCGTAAATGAGCTGTCCGATGTCTCCGAGCACGTCGGAGATCCGAGTGGAGTTGGCGACGATTCCTTCGAGTCCTTTTGCTGTAATTGGCATATTTGTAAGTTGGTGAAATGGTGGCCGGGGTCCGGCGAATGAAGCGCGGAGACTTCCGCAGACCCGGCATAAAGGGCAAGCGAGAACGTGAAAGTTCTTCTCACGGGCGCAAGAATCCGGCAAAGCGCGACCATGCAGACACGCCGCACATTTCTCACCACCCTCGCCGCCGCCACCGCCAGCCCGCTTTTTGCGCAAGGCGCAAAGCCGAAGATCAAAGTCGGCTACGACAATTTCGCCGTGCGTGCGATGGGCTGGAAGGCTCCGGCGCTGCTCGACTTCGCGGCGACGATGAAGTGCGACACGCTTTTCATCAGCGACCTCGACAGCTACGAGTCGCTGGAAGATGCCGCGCTGCGGGAGGTGAAGAAAAAGGCCGACGACATGGGCATCGAACTCTACGCCGGCGGCTGGAGCATCTGCCCCACGAGCAAATCCTTCCGCAATAATCGCGGCACCGCAGAGGAGCACTTGCGCCTCGGCATCCGCGTGGCAAAGGCGCTCGGCTCCCCCGTTTATCGCGTCGTCCTCGGCGCGGCGAACGACCGGCAGACGGAAGGCGGCATCCGCGCCCGCATCGCCGACATGGTGAAAGTGCTCAAGGCGTGCAAATCCGCAGCCGTCGATGCGGGCGTGAAGGTGGCCATCGAGAACCACGCGGGCGACATGCACTCGTGGGAACTGCGCGACCTCATCGAGGAAGCAGGCCGCGATTTCGTCGGGGCAAACTTCGACTCCGGCAACGCCGCGTGGACCCTCGAAGACCCGCATGAAGCCTTCGAGGTTCTCGGTCCCGTGACGATCTGCTCCAGCCTCCGCGACGATATGATCTGGGAGACACCCGAAGGCCAAAGCGTCGCGTGGACGGCGTGCGGCGAGGGGCTCATGGACTGGAAGCGGCTCGCCGCCCGCTGGGTCGAGCTTTGCCCCAAGGTGCCGATCCAAATCGAGACGATCTCCGGCTTCTCACGCGGCTTTGCCACGAAGAAAGAGGACTTCTGGAAGAACTACGACAAGCGCCCCGAGTCCTTCGCGAAGTTCGAGGCGATGGCGAGGCGCGGCAAGTCCATCCCCGGCTTCAAAGCCCCGGACGGAGCCGACAAGAAAGTCGCCGAGCAAGACTACCAGAAGGGCGAAATCGAACGCTCCATCAAGTATCTCCGCGAAGTTGTCGGGCTCGGAGGGAAGTGAGGACTGCGGCCTCCGTGGGGGCGCTTTACGTAATGACGAAGTTCGCCGAGTTCGTCATTCGTCATTCGTCATTTTGAGCCCCTCATCCCACGCTGCGCGGGCCACTAGGCCTCCAGCGCGAGATCTGCGCAGCCGATGATGCCGGCGTCGTTGCCGAGTTCGGCGGGGACGATTTTGAGCTGTTCGTAAAAGAGCGGTGAGACGCGGTCGCGGATGGTGCGGCGGATGGGATCGAAGATGAGCGCGCCCGCTTTGGCCACGCCTCCGCCGATGACGATGACATCGGGGTTTAGCAGCCAGATGACGTTGACGAGGGCAGCGCCGATTTCCGTGCCGAGCTGCTCCCATAGGCCGATGGCGATGGTGTCGCCTTGTGAGGCGAGTTCATCGAGGTCCTTGGGCGTGCATTGTTCCACTGAGCGGGGGCGTCCGGCGGCGTTGAACAGGCGGGAGGCGCGTTCGGCGGTTTGCTTGTTGCCGACATAGACTTCGAGGTCGCCGGGCGTGCCAAAAACGCCGCGTGGGCCGTTCAGATCGATGCTCATGTGGCCGACTTCGCCAGCGGCGAATCGTGTGCCTCGGAATAGCTTCCCGTCGAGGACGAGCCCGCAGCCGACGCCAGTGCCGAGCGTGATGCAGACGGCGTTTTGCGCGCCCTTTGCCGCACCGTGGAGATACTCCGCGTAGGCCATGGCGTTCGCGTCGTTTTCGATGGCGGCCTTGAGCCCGGTGCGGTCACGGAGCATCCGCACCATCGGGACTTCGTTCCAGCCTTTGACGTTGCTGAGCGTGTGGACGATGCCCGCTTTGCTATCCACGAAACCGGGGAGCCCGATGCCCACGCCGACGATTTCTGGATGCGCGGCGCGGAGGGCGGTGATGACATCGAACAGCGCCTCGATAAGCGTGAGCGAGTTCTCGTATTTCGAGGGATAAATGGTTTCGCCGCGCGCGATGATGACGCCGTTTTGGACGACTGCGGGCTTGATGCTCGTGCCGCCGAAGTCAATGCCGATGGATTTTTGAGAGTGATTCATAAGTGCTTAAAACCAGTGTTTGATGTGATCGATCCAGCCGTTAAAAATGGGCCAGAGTATAGCGCCGAAGTAAATCCACGCGCCGAGATAGAGCCAAGCGAAAACCCCGAAGATGTGCCCGATGATGACCATCACGCCGTCGCGGCAGAGCATTCCCACGACGAGGAAAATGATGGAGAGCGCGGGCGGTCCATTCGTCAGCGGGATGGGCAGCGGCAGCGCGAGGAAGAACCCGCCGGAGAGGATGCTGAGCCCGATCACGCTCGTCATCGTCGGCCCGGTGGTGAGCCATTTTTGGCGCGGCTTCGTCCAGCGCTCCAGCCGTTCCATGAACTTCGCGATGAATGGGATGACCTTTTGCAGCGTGCTGTATTCCAGCGTCGTCTTCATCACGCGGTCTGGCAGTTGTGGCCGCGTGCGCATCATGAACGCCCAGCCGATGAGCACGATGGCGATGCCGAACGGCACGGAGAGCCCAGGGATATTCGGAATCGGGAACGGTGCCGCGAGAAAAAGCACGAGCAGCGCATAGCCGCGATCCTTCAAATGCTGCTCGATGTCGTGCAGCGAAAGCGGCCCACCATTCGCCCGAGTCAGCAGCCCACGGAGGTCCGCGGAGATCGGGTCCAGCACATCTTCCGCAGTCGGGAGCGGTGGTTTATATGGGTCGTCTTCGTTCATCTTTGACCACCGCCATCGGTGCCATCGAGAGCGCTACTCCGATGGCGCGACAAAGCCCTGAATCTCTTCGAGCCGGAACACCGCCGCCGTCTCTTCGCCGCGAAGGAGGAAGAGCAATTTCGGCTCGATGTCGTCCGTATTACGCGGCGTGAAGTTGAACTCGAAGCTGTCGGCTTTTACCTGAACAGGCTGCGCCTGCCCCTTGAGGAATATCGTATATGAAAGCATGGAATGTGAGGCCGCATCTTTCAGCAGCGCGTCGCCCGTGGCAAGCGACTACTCGAAATCATAAATCACAGCCTTCGCGCAATTCGGCTTAAACACCTTCTCCACGAACTCCAGATGCAGCGGATGCACTTGATACGCATCCTGCGCCTCCTTCGTGTCGAAAGTAAGATTCAGCGCGACTTGATACGACTGCTCCACGACCGGGCGCGGGCTGGTGACCATCTTCCCGATATGGAAAAGACGGACGCCCGAGATAGGGCGCAGGTATTTTTCCATCCCGGCGATGAGGTCTTCGGTGGCGGTTGGGTTGGCAGGATTGGTCCAGAAAATGACGACGTGGCTAAACATGGCGCGCGAGTCTATCGGAACTTTGGCCGTGGCTGCAAGCGTTCGGTGAAGTTTGCAGAGCGATGGAACCGCGAGCCACAATCCCCACCTCCCGCAAATGCCCCTCCAAAACCGCCCGCCGCTCCTCCGCGCCGGGCAGCGTGAGGATGAAAACTTTCTCGAAAGCGTCGGTGAGTGTCATGGTGGCGGATGTTGTTCGTCGGATTAGTCCCACGCAAAGCGCTCATCCAGCGGCTTCCCGTTCTTTTCGCAAAACCGCCGGAACTCCGTCTGGAAATCCTCCTTCGCGCGATGCTCCGGCTGCCTGTGGATGTAGTCGCGCACCGCCTCGACGTGCGAAAGGCTCACGCTGAATTCCCCGTATCCGCCCTGCCACGCGAAGTCCGCATACGACGCACCCTGACGCTTGATCCATCCGGACGACGACGATTTCACCTGCTCGATGATCTTCGCGGGCGCATGATTTTTCGATTGCACGAAAAGGATGTGGATGTGTTCGCCCACGGAGTTGATTTCGATGAGTGGCGAATCGAGGTTTTTGAGGATGCCGGCGATATAGGCATGGAGTTCCCCGCGCTCCGCATCGTGGAGCGAAGGGCGGTGGCCTTTCGTGGAAAATACGAGGTGGACAATGATGTTTGAGAGAGACTGGCTCATGGTGGTGACGCCCCCACAGGGCTCGGTTCACTCCGTGTAGTAAACCCCTGCCTCCGCCCGCAAGCTCGCTTCAGCCGGGGCTATAACATTGCAGACCATCGGCATCGTCCGCGTGCGTCACGGTTCAAAAGACATCACGCCGAGCTGTTTGAATAAACCCTCACTCTCCCGGTGGCTTCACCTCGCGCGTCGTCGCGCCGTTCGTGTCGCTGAGGATTAAAATGGCGAGCTTCTCCACGCTGCCGAGTTCGGCGGGCTTGAGCATTTGGTAGTCGAGGCCGTTCTTCGGCGCAGGCTCGGCGGGGGTCTCGGCTGCGTGTCCGCCGCCGTTCAGGCTGGCGTAGTCGAAGCGCCCCCGCAGGTCCGTGTAGCCGTCTTTGTAAAAGCGCACTGTGCCGTTTTTCAGTCGCGCATAGACCTTCACGTAGGCGCGGGGAATGGGCTTGTCGCTCGCGAGGTCGCGGGCTTCGAGGCGTCCGTAGTTTTCCGTCAGCGCGAGCTTGAGCGTGTTGGCGTGGTATGGGTGCGCCTTGCGCTGCCCGGCGGCGACGAGTTCCACGAGCACGTTGGCTTTTGCAAACTCGGCGGGCAGCGCGAGGTCGAGCGTGTCCTTGTCTTTGGCGAGCGGCTGCGTCGCGGTTTTGTTTGGCTTGATGATGCTAAAGCGTGACGCATCCTCGCTCGCGAACGGGCTGCTGCTGAACGAGAACTCCGGGTCCATGAGGTAGTAGTTCACCGTCACTTCGCCGACGTTCTTGTAGGTCAGCGCGATGCTCTGCTTCTCGACTTTGAAGTCGAACGTCGGCTCTGTCGCCGCGAGTTCCGCCTGCTGTTTCTCGCGGTCGGGCTTGTCGCCTTTTCCGGCGGGAGCTTTGCCTTCGATCTCGTCGAGCTGGCTGCTCACCTCGCCGAAAAGCGTGCGCCAGCGGGCGATGGGATGGTCTGCATACTTCGCGGCGACGGTGCGCGCGTCGGCGAGGTTGCCTTCGTAAAAGTCGGCGTAGCAGCGGAAGTAGTCGTGCTGGAGCTGCGTCGGCAGCGCCTTCGCATCCACGCTGTGAAAGCGCGCCAGCGCCTCTTCGTTGCGGTCTTGCAGGAAGAGGTAATACGCCGTGCTCATCGTGTCGGCAGCGTCGAGCTTTGGCTTGTGCGCGAGGATGTCGAGGAACGCCGTGTATTGCTCGTGGATCGCCGGGTTCGCGATACGCCAGTCGCTGCCCACGCGGTGCGCGCGCTGATTCACCAGCGGCGAGTATTCGAGGTGCTCGTAGGCCCGGCGCTCAATCGGGTCGAGCACCACGAGCTTGCTGGAGAGCCACGAGCCGCACCCAGCCACGAACTCATCGTTGTGTTTGAGCCACTCGCGCAGCGCGGCGGCATCGTTGTGGACGACTGCGTAGCTGTAGATCGTCTCGTCCCACACATGATGCGCATTCAGGAAAGCGGTGAGCTTTTTGAAAAACGCCGCGTCCTTGCAGCGCCACGCCACGCGCTCTAGGTCGAGGGCTTCCAGATTGTTCTTCGCGAGGAAGGTGAACACGTCCGCCGCCGTGCCGTATTGCGAGACGTAGTCCCACGACGCTTTGTCGAACTGCGTGAGCTTGCCCACGACGTTGAACTCGAACGGCTTCGCGCTTGCCGCTTGCTTGCCGCCGATGGCCACGTTCACCGGATAGTGCGGGAACTTCGCGCCCGCTTTCGCCGGTGTGCTGGGGAAATAGAACGCATACTCGAACGTCTGCGTCGTGTAGGGCACGAGCCGCAGCAAGAGCGAGCCCGTCGCCTTGCTGCCCAGCACGGGCAACGCGCCCTGCGGGATTTGCAGGAGCACCTCGGCCTTCACCGGCGCGCTCGTGGGATTCGTCACCGCGACGCTCGCGCCATACACGACGCCGGTGAGGAACTCCTCCGTCACCACCTTCTCAAACTGCTCATTCCCCTCCTGCCGGTAGCGGTCGTCGTGACGGTAGAAGCTCTGCGACACCATCAGCCCGGCCTGCTCTGCGACTGCGGGAGCGGCGGGTTTGACCTCCTTGTGATACACGAGCACCGGCCCCGCAGCGGTGAGGGTAAATTGCCCGCCCTCCGTCTTCGTCGTGTGCTTCGGCGCGGCAAAGGGGAGATCGAGCACGGCCAGCGCCAGCATCATCTCCGTGAAGCCGCTCGCCGCCTCCGCGACGTGCTCCGAGACAAACGGCGTCTTCGCGCCATCGGCCACATGCTTTGCGTAGTCGCGCCAGAAGGCGTTTGCCGTCACCAGCTCGGCACCTTGATCGGCGATACGCAGCTTGTAGTAATTGTTCTCCGCCCACTCCTTCGTCACCCCGAGCTGGCGATAGTAGATGCGCGTCGCCACCCGCTGAGCGGCAGCGGCATCCGCGCCCACAAAGGCGAAGTTCGCAACCGCCTTCTCACCGGCAGCCTCCGCAACGAAGGCCCCTGTTGCATCCGTCCCAGGGAGTCTGCGAAAATACACCCGCTTATCCGCGACCGCACCGAAGTCGTTCAGCTCGCGCCCAAGCTCCACACTTCGCTCCTTCAGCTCGCCCTTGCCTTCACGCTTGAGCGCGTCGCGCACGACTTCCGACTCCTCGACACTCAGCGAAAGCGAGCGCTTCGCCTTGGCTGCTATATTTGAGATGGAGCCTGACGATAGCATGACTGGCGCGGTTTTGGGTGTTGGAAAGTCGCCAGCTTCGGGGGAGGCCGGTTCAGGCATTGCTGGGCTGGGGTTCCGCGTGAGAAACTCTCGCGGCTTCGCCTCGTCGCGCGCTTCTCCAAGGTCCGCTCCCACTCCTCCCTCGCTGTGCGCAAGCGAGCGGCCATGAAGCGCCGTCTCGAACAGCCGGTCTTGCTCTTCCACATCCGGCGGGATCATCTCCCACTGCTCGCGGAGGCGGCGTGCGGCGTTCTCTGGCTCGCCGGGGATTCGGGTGGCGAGCAGGATGCGCTCGACTGCATTTAGCCGTTCGTAGGCCCACGGCTCGCGGTAGGCGGAGAGGTCGTGGGCGAGGAGGAAGTCGTCCATGAACGTCCGGTCCTTCTTGTTCGCGAGGTAGGGCTTCACGACTGCGTCGAAAAAGGCGGGGTCTTTGCGCGAGAGGAAGAAGCTCAGTTCGTGACAGGCAAACTCGCTGTACTTCGCTCGCTTCTCCTCGTCCTTGAGCTGCGGCCATTCCAGCAGCCATGCAAACTCCTCCAGCTTTCCATCGCCCGCGCTGCTCATCGTGGTGAAGAGCGTGTAGATGCCGCCGAGCGTATCGTAAGTCTCCAGCTCGCTCGTGAGGATGTCGGCCAGCGTCAGCGCCTTGCCTTTCTCCAGCACCGTCACCTGCTTCTTCTGCGTGAATGCGCGCGCTGGATCGAGGTTCCGAACCAGCCGTTGATCGGCGAACTTTGTAGCCTGCTCTGCCAGCGCGAACGAGCGCCACACGGCATCCGTCGCATCCTCCGCATACACCTGCACATGCTGCCGGTCGCCGAGCGCCTTGCGCTCAATGCGGACGACGCCATCCTTGTCCGGCACAAGGTTGTAGAGCACCGGCGCAGCCTCGGCGAGGAAGTCGCGGTTCGTCTCCAGCACCGCGCCGTAGAGGCCGAGCCCATCGCCCGCACCCTTCATCATATTCTTTCCCATCGCCGCCGAGCGCCCCGCCCCGACTCGCCCTTCCATCGCGCCCGCTGCCTGCGACAACTCTGTCGTTCCCGTCTCTCGCACCTCCCACGGATTCAGCAACAGTCCGGGGCGGGCGAGCATGTTGCCGGGGAAGAGCTTCGTGTAGCGCCGCTCAAGGATGTAGCGATACTCGTCCCCGATCTCGCGCCCTGTGGAGAAGAGGTTCGGCGTGTTGCCGGGCGTCCCGAATGCTCCATCGGTGCGTTTGAAGCTTCCCAGCCCATTAAACAGTCCCATCCCCGGATAGAAGCGCGTCGCCGCGATGTGGACGCGCGTGAAGGGCGTCACGTTTGCCAGCTTCACAGTGAGGAACTCTTTGTCCTCCACCACGTCGCCGATGTGCAGCGGAGCCGCATCGCGCTGCTGGAGATTGCGGGTCGCGCCGAGGAGCCAAGCGCCCGTCCGTGTCGCCTCAGTCACTCTGATAGATACCTCTCGGCCATCGCCCCGAAGCCGCAGCGAGTAGTCGCCCGGCGGCAGTGCTTCGATGACGAGGAAGCCGTTGAGCACCTTCAGCTTCGCAGCATGATTCGCGGTGAACGTGTCCGCCTTCATCTCCAGCAGCGAAACCTCCGGCAGTGTGACCTTCGGCGGCAGTGGCAGCCTCACCGCTTCGCCAGCCTTGGCATTAAGCGTCGTCGGCCAAGTCCGCTGGAAGTCACTCAACGCCCACTGGCTCCGATTCTCCTCTTCTCCCGGCCCTTTCACGTAAGAAATCCCCGCGAGCGCCCCCAGCATGATGCGCCCCTTCGCATCCGTCTTCAGCGATGCGGTCGTCGGCCGCTCGAAGCCCTCGTGCGTGAACTCCAGTTCCACCTGCCGGTCCGCCAGTGGCTCGCCGTTCTTGCCCAACAGCTCATACACGTAGTTCCCGCCGAACTTCGACAGATGCCCGGCGTTCGTCTCCGCCGTCTTATCTATCCCATTGAGCGTCCATACTCGCGTAGCCTCGACTTCCTTCTTCTCGCCGCCCTTCGACAGCACATCCATCTTCCCCGTCAGCTTCACGGTGAGGCTTTTCAGCCGTTCCGGCACGGCGAGTTCATACGTGAGCACGGCGTCGGGGCGGAGCTTGAGGTCTTTGACCTCTCGCGTCGTCGAGATGCCGTCGTGCGTGGTGGAAGTGATGGTCAGCTTTGGCTCTTGGAGGAGCGCCGGGTCGAGGTGCAGCTCGCCGAGCAGCAAGTCCGTGCGCACGGCCAGCGTGGCCTTTCGCCCGGCGAGGAGTTGCTCCCGCTCGATGTGAAAATGCGCGTCGAGGGTGTACTCCTCGCCGGAGTGCTGGAACTCCGTCAGCGATGCGAAGCTCCCCGCCGCGTCCGATACCACCAGCGGATCCGGGCCGGGGATTGCGCTGAAGGGCACCGTGAGCACGCCCGTCTTTTCATCGCGCGTGAACTTCCGCCCATCCAGCCACACAGCGGCGTCGGGCACGGGCTGTTTCTTTTCATCAATCACCGTGAGCAGCACCCCGGCGGCCCCGGTCTGCTGGAGCACCTGCCACTGGCCCACGCGGATAAGCGCGCGGCTGCTGCGCCCGCCCCCGATGAACTCCACCACCCACGCCCCGCGCTTCCCTTTTAGCTCGGGGAAAGTGAACGTCTTGCGCGTCCGCACGAACGGCCCCGACTCCATCTCCTCCGTGCGCTCGCTGTTCGCAACCAGCCCATCGAGCTTCACATCGGTGTTCAACTGCCGCTGCTCCGTCTGGTAAAAATTGAGCGTGTTGATCTCGTAGATTCGCACCAGCAGCTTCGGCGTATTCTTGAGCACTACATCGAACGCCACGTCGTCGCCCGGCTGTGTGAATTGGCTGTTCGTCGCCGGGAACTCGATGTCCACGCGCTCCTTCAGCCGTGCAAATTCCGCCGGGGAAAGAAGCGACGCCCACTCCTCCGCCTTGCCCTTCCCGTGCGTGATCATCGCTTCCGCAAAGACAGGCTTCAGCCACGTCTCGCGCACCAAGTCCGCATACGGCTCCCACGCCGCGCCCTTCGCGAACAGCTCCAGGAAATACTCGCGCACCAGCGGCTCATCGTTGCCGATAGGGCGCTCGACTAAGAGCGCGTCGCCCAGCCCCGCGTTGAAGTCCACGCCGCTCTCCCGCTCCAGCTTTCCTGCCAGCCACTTCTCGTTCACGTAGCCCATCGCGCGCGGCAGTTTCAGATACTCGCCGAAGCGCGCCGCGTCGTACACCCCGCGCTTCCGGTCGTGGTCGAGACGCCGATAAAGCACGCTGGCCTTCACCGTATTAAACGCCGTCGGCAACGTCTGCGCATACGCCCACACGCGGTCCAGCCACGCCTCGCGAGCCTTGGCGTCGAACTCCACATCTTCATCCGCGCCGGGGGCCAGCTTGCGCAGCTTCGTGAATACGAACGGCGTATAGCCGACCAGCGTGGGCACGAGTTTCGCCAACGCATCGAGCTGCTCCGGCAGCAGCTCCTTATGGATTTCCCACTTTCCAAAGTCCGAGCCTTCCGACGCCTTCAACTCCTCCGCGAGAAAAGGCACGAGCCCCTCCACATCGGGACGCTGCAACTTCTGCAAAAGCGCCGCGCGCTGCTGATCATTGAGCTTTGCCGCCTGCGGCACGAGCCGCTCCAGCGCGCTCTGCGAGAAGGACTCCAAGCTGTTGTCATTCGCCAGCGCATCCGCCTCGAATACGGCGCGTGCGATCAGCGCCGCGTCCAATTTCTCCGGCAAATCCGGGGCCGCATCGCGCACCTCGCGCTCGTGATTAAACTCCAGCCCCAGCCGCTCCTTCAAATACCGCAGCGTGCCCTTCGCATCCTTGTCGTAATTGAGCAGCGCCTCCCGATCCATGATCTCGCGCCGCCGGTCGCTCTCCTCCGGGAAGCGCTTCGCCCACTGCTTCAGCGTCTCCGTGAGCTTTGGCGCATTGCGGGTGTTTTGATAATGCAGCGCATGGAAAAAATAATAGTCCTCCGACCCCGGCACCAGCTCGGCCAGCGCCTTCTCGCGGTCCGCCGCCAGCGCGAACTTCTCGATAAATCCCACCTCCTCCTCCGCCCACGAGACACGGGACAAAACAAGAGAGGAAACCCCAGCGAGAATCAGCGGCAGGAAAGCGTTCATGGTAAAAAGGAATGGTTGGTCGAAATCGAGCGCCCGCAGTGTGTGCCCCCTCCTCACCCAAGGCAACGGCACACACGCGAGCAATCACAAGACGGGTGAGGGGACGAGTGTATTAGAAATGGCCCTAACCCATACTTCTCACACCCTCTTGCTTGACGCTCCATTTCCCGAGATTTTTCGGGGGTTATCCAGAGCCGAGTCGTGATTTTTGGCGGGAGGCGCTCGTGAGGTGGTCGTTTGTCCGAGTTTTTGCGCTCCGCGGCTGGTTTTTCGTGTTTTGCGGGCAGGCTCGGGCCTTGGGTGGAGGCTCTTTTGGCGATGATTACTCGTTTTTCAACTGCTCGCTTCTCGCAGTTTCACGTGCGCTTGGGCGAAGATTTCTTGCGCGGGGAATGCGCTGCTTAGTCGCACGTACACTCGCCGGACGCTGACGGTTACTTGCGCGGCGACTTTCATCAGGTGCAGTCGGATGGTGCCTACGGTGGCTTTGGCCATGCGCGTGCCGGCCAGGGCGATGCTGCGGAGCTGGCTCATGAGCAGGTAGGCAAATGTGGAGAACCACAGTCGCAGTTGGTTGCTGCTGAGGTAGGCGGTGCTTGTCCGATCCGCGAACATGTCGAGTTGTTGTTCTTTGATCCGGTTTTCCATGTTGCCTCGGGCGCAGTAGAACTTTTCGTAAAGTGATTGTCCGTCCGCGAGGGCCGCGCAGTCTGCGATCCAGTCGGCTCCGGGCTCGATGTCGGTGACGATGAATCGCGGGTTCTTTTTGCCGTTGGTGATCTCCGCTTTGCCGATGACTCGTCGCTCGGAGGTCCAGCTTTTGAGCGTCTGGTAGCGCAGTTCGGCGAAGGTCCGCTCGGTGCCTTCGACTTCGGGCGCTTCTTCGGCTCCGGCGGCTTTGGCGGACAAAACGAGGTCGGCATCGAGCTTTTGCGCGGTCTGCCAGAACGCGGGGATGAGCATTTTTTCCAGCCGTGCGTTGCGGGCGAGGCCGAGGACGTAGTGGACGTTTGGCTCCGCTTCGATCCAGGTCATGAACTCGTCGCGGCAAAATCCGCTGTCGCCGCGAATGATGATGTTCACATGCTTGCCGAAGCGTTTGCGGATGGCGGCGACGATCTTTTTAAGCGCGTCGAGCGAGCCGTCCGCACCATCGCGGTCCGACGTGCGGAGCTGCGCCCAGAGCGGGATGTCGCCGCAAAAACAGTAGAGCGGCAGGTAGCAATAATCGCGGTAGTAGCCGTGGTAAAATGCGCCCTCTTGGTTGCCGTGGATCGGGTCGTCGGTGGCATCGAAATCGAGCACGATGAGGTCGCTCTTGCGCGGGATCGCGGACACGCCGCGCTCGAGTAAAAGCGCTTCGATTTTCTCCGGATGGGCTTGGATTTTCTTGGTGCGCAGATTGGTTTCCTGTGCGCCGAGTTCGAGCCGGTTGAGGGTGCTTTTTCCGGCGAGCGGCTTGCCTTTATCGTGAGCCATTGTGCGCTCCAGGCCCAGCAAATCAGCCCTTCCGCACATGGCGGCCATGAGCGGGTCGAGGCGCAAACGTTCGTGGTCGTTGATGTCCTCGTAGCCCAGCGCGAGCCCGAGAATGCGCTGCCGCAAGAGGACATCCAAATCGTGTTCGACGAAATCCTGGTCGCGAAAATCGGTGAAACAATCTGCGAGTTGGGAACACAACCGCAAGGAACGATCCGCCTCGCGGAGCAAGAGCGCACCGCCGTCGCTCGAAAGGTGTCCGCCGGAAAAATCCACCTCCACGCGGCGGCTACCGAGTGCTTGAAATGCGAACGTGGGCTGGTTACAGTCTGTCGTATCTTGAGTCGTGTGCATGTGCGTGGTTTTTGCCTTGATAATCAGAGACATATCGCACCGCTGCACGCGGCTCAAGATTCACGGGTGTGAGATTTGCGGGCTAAATCCGAACCAACTCCCCCGCACCCATTTTCGCCGTCTCCCACGCCTGAAAGTGCGTGAGGCCGATGGCCAGCGCGTCAGCCGCATCGGGCTCGGGCGTCTCGGTGAGGCCGAGGAGGACGCGCACCATGAAGCCGACTTGGTCCTTCTGCGCGCCACCGCGCCCGACGACGCTCTGCTTCACCCGACGGGGCGCGTATTCGTAAATGGGCAGCCCACTTTCCGCCGCCGTGACGAGCGCCGCCCCGCGCGCTGCGCCGAGGGTGATGGCCGTCTTGTAGCTCTGCACAAAGATGACGCCCTCGATGGCTGCCGCCTCCGGTTTATGCCGGGCGATCACGTCGGCAATCTGCGCGCGGATCGCCACGAGGCACTCGCTGGGCAAAAGGGTCTGCTTGTTTTTAATCGTGCCCCATTCAAGCGCCCGCACTTTGCCGCCGAGCTTCTCCATGACGGCAAACCCGGTGCCTCGGAGCGATGGGTCGATGGAGATAATGCGCATGATTTAACGCTCGCAGGACCACAGCACACGCGAGCCGTGCATCGCGGCGAGCACCTTCAACTCGTTCGTCGCGATCACCGTGCTGCCGGGCTGTGAAGTGCGGACTACGCCCGCTTTGCGCAGCAGCCCCCACGGGCGCAACGAGGCCGCGTCCCAAGCATCGGCGAGGGAAACTCCTGCGAGCTTCGCGAAGTTCAAAACAGCGCGGTCCATCGTGAGCGCGGAGCCTGCGAGATTCGCCGAGCCGGGCTGTCGGACGACGCCGTCGGTGCCGACCTCAATGACGAGCTTGCCGATGCTATACCGCCCCGGCGGCGCTGCGGCAGCGGACATCGCATCCGTCACCAACACCGCACGAGCGCCGAGCGCGGCGGCAAAAGAGCGCAGCACTTCCGGCGGAAGATGCGCGCCGTCGGCGATGAGGCTGGCAGCGAGGCGCGGCTCGCCGAGTTGGGCAAAGATGGGGTTCGCGTGGCGGTGAACCATCTGCGGGCAACCGTTGCCGAGATGCGTCGTCATCAGCGCACCCGCATCGCACGCCGCAGCGACTTGCGCGTGTGTGGCAAGAGTGTGGCCGAGCGCAGGAAGGACGTTCTCTTTCCGCAGCGCGGCGATGAATGCACACGCGCCACGCAGCTCTGGCGCAAGCGTGACGATCCGGAAGCGCCCTTCCGCAAGCCGCTGCAATTCGCGCCACAGCTTCGTGGAAATAGGCGCGATGTCCTCCAGCGGATGCGCCCCGCGAGCGCCCTCCACCGGGCTGAGAAACGGCCCTTCGAGATGATACCCCGGCACGCTGCGCTGCACATTCGGGTCCAATGCAAGCGCCTCATTGAGTTGCAAGATGTTCTCCTTAAACCACGACTTCGACGCCGTGATCAGCGTGGGCAGCACATGCGCCACGCCCGTCTCCCACATCGCCCGGATAGCCTCGGCGCAAACTTCCGACGTGTCATCCGGGTGGTTGAAGTCCACGCCCTGAAACCCGTTGCACTGCAAGTCCACAAAGCCGGGGCCAAAGAGCGCGTCCGCTTTCGCTTTCACCCGACGCCGTGACTTCACGCGCCGCCCGGCCAACGAAAACTCCCACGTCTCGCCCGTCCGGTAATGCGCTGCGACGATGTTCATTGCATCAAACGACCGCGACCGTCTCACCGGTCTGCGCGCTCTTATAGATAGCGCGAATCACGGCGACGGCGTTGCGCGCGTCGCGTCCGCCGATGGCTGGCTGGCGCTTTTCGCGGATGGCATTGCAGAGGTCCTCGATTTGGCGGCGATGCCCCTCGGTGCCGATGGCCAGCGGGTTCGCCGCGCCACCGCCGATATTCGCGCCGCCGCCGCTGCGAATCTTCGCGTCCTCCGGGCGCTCCTCCTCGAACTGCCAGAACTTGATCTCATCGTCCTCCAAAATCACTGAGCCTTTATCGCCGCTGAGTTCGACGCGCTTGTTCCAGCCGGGATAGGCGCTCGTCGCGCCCTCCACGACACCGAGCGCCCCGCTGGGGAACTTCAGCGCAGCCACCGCCGTATCCTCCACCGCGATGCGCTCGTGCGCCAGCGTGGCCATGTGCGCTTTCACTTCGCACGGGACGCCCGCAAACCATGTGAGCAAATCAATCGCGTGAACGCCCTGATTCATCAGCGCCCCACCGCCGTCGATTTCCCAAGTCCCCCGCCACGCGCCGCTGTCGTAGTAAGCCTGCGTGCGGAACCACTTGATGTATGCGCTACACAGCGTCAGGCGTCCGAAGCGTCCCTCGTCCACCGCCTTTTTCACCGTGCGCGCGCCCTCGCCAAACCGGCTCTGAAACACCGCCGAAAGAATGCACCCACTCGCCGCCGCAGCAGCCAGCATCGCATCGATCTTCTCGACGGTGATCTCGATGGGCTTCTCACAAAGCACATGCTTCCCAGCGTTCAGCGCAGCGATGGCGGGCTCCCCGTGCATCCCGCTCGGCGTGGTGATGCAAACCGCATCCACATCCGTGCGCGCCAGCAGCGCCTCCAGCGAAGCCGTCGGCGAGCAACCCCACTTGGTGCAAAAAGCATCCATCCCCGCAAGCGAGTAAGCCGCCGTGAGTTCTGCGCCCGGAATATCGCGGATAGCCTCCGCGTGGATTCCAGAAATGTTGCCGGTGCCGATGAGTGCGAAACGAACTGTTTGTGACATACCCCCCGATATACGCAGAGCACCGCCAGCGCGAGAAGTCCGAAGATTCGTCCTCAGTCCGAATGCACTGGCCTCACTTTGCCCCGTGCAGCTCCAGCACGACATCTGCGAGAGCTTTCGCGTCTTCACGGAGGTGGGTGACGTGCAGCGTGGTGACGCCCGTTTTTTCGCGGACGGAGCGGAGGACGCTGTGCATCTCGTCGCGGGTGGATTCGTCGAGGGCGGAGAGGGGTTCATCGAGGAGGAGCACGCTGGGACGAAATGCGAGCGCTCTGCCGAGTGCCACGCGCTGCGCCTCGCCACCACTGAGGCCCGCCGTCGTGCGCCCAAAGAGGTCGGAGATGCCGAGCAGGACGCCGAGTTCCTCCACGCGCTCCTCGCTCGGCAGCCCGCGTGCGTGAAGGCCAAAGGCGAGGTTCTCGCGCACGTTGAGATGGGGGAAAAGCGCGAGGTCTTGAGGCACGTAGCCGACGTTCCGCTCGGCAGGCGGGAGCGCGGTGACATCGCGAGAGCCAAAATAGATGGTGCCGCTCTGGATGGTTCGCAAGCCGCAGAGGGCTTCGAGGATGGTTGTCTTCCCGCAACCGGAGCGGCCCATGAGCACAGCATACGCGCCGGTGGGCACGGTGAAGGCGATATCGCTCAATGCAAATGAATCGGCGCGGAGGCTGAGGCTACTCACTTTGATCATAGCCGCGTCCCTCCGACTTTGCGCACGAGCAGCAGCACGCCAACGGCGACGACGATCATGATGAGTGAAATCGCGACGGCTCCTTCCAGCCTGCCCACGCTCAGCTCAAGAAATACGGAGCTGGAGAGCACCTCCGTCCGCCCGCGCGTCGTCCCGGCGAAGATGAGCAGCGGGCCAAACTCGCCGAGCGACCGTGCCCAAGCGACGGTGAACGCCGCCATCATCCCACGCCGTGCGAGTGGAAGCGTGACGCGGCGAAACGCCTGCCAGCGCGTGCAGCCGAGAGTGAGCGCGACTTCCTCAATGCGCGCGGGCATTTGCTCGAAAGTCCCGCGCATCGTCCGCACGGCGAACGCTGCCGCGACGGAGAATTGCGCCAACACCACCCCCGCTGCGGCGAACGTGAACTGGAGGCCGTGCGCGTTCAACCACTGCTCCAGCGAGACATTGCCGATGCGGAAATGGTTAAAGATAATCAGCAACGAAAGCCCGACGATGAGTGGTGGGAGGACGACCGGAATATCCATGATCGCCTCCAGCAGCGCCTTGCCGCGAAACTTGGTTCGCGCCAGCAAATACCCCATCGGCACGCCCACAAGCAGCGAGAACGCCGCCGCTAAAAGGCACGACCAAAGCGTGAGCCACAGCGACGCTTGGATGGCAGGCTGACGAAGCGTGTCGATGATGTGCGCGGGCGAAGTGTAGGCGACATTCGCGACAATCATCAGCGCGACCAGCAGCGCGTATCCCCCGCCGAGCACTGACAGCGCGATGTAAAATGGCCGCTCGCTCCGGTGCGTATTCATCTCGCCCATGTGCCGTCGTAGAGCAGCGCCGTCGTCGCAGCGAAAATGATGTGTGAAACGCGCAAGTGTTGCAGCATCTCCGTTCCCTCTCACACCGAGAGTCGAACTGCAATCTCAGGATGGTCCAATGTAAAGGCCCAGGGTGAAGCCATGGGTTGGTTGCACAAATCTTAATTGGGCGCTCCGCGCTTGTAGGACAGCGACAAGAATGTCACCGCTCCTTGTCGCTGTCGCGAATTCGATCCATTCCACTTCTATTCGCACCCGGCGTCGCCATGCGCTGATGTGGGAACTTTGGAAATCTAATCTACCGGCTTCCTTGACCTTGCGCGCGCAAATCTCCACATCCGACCGCGTCCATGAAGGCCTCACTTCTCACATCCATGATATTCGCAACTTCCATCGTCTCCGCCGCTCCGCTCACCGAAAAGAAACCAGTCACCGACGAGTATCACGGCGTGAAGGTCGTGGATGAGTATCGCTGGCTGGAGGAGACGGGTTCGCCCGCGGTGAAGGCTTGGACGGATGCGCAGAACAAGCATTCGCGAGCCTGGCTGGATGCGCGGGCGGACCGTGCGGGCATCGAGGCGAAGCTCACTGCGCTTTATGCGAAAGACACGCCGTCGCACAGCGGGTTGGTGGCGCGTCCGGGGCTGCTCTTTGCGCTAAAGTTCCAGCCACCGAAGCAGCAGCGACTGCTCGTCACGCTCGCTTCGCCGGATGATTTGGCGTCGGAGCGCGTCGTGCTCGACCCGAACGAACTCGAGCCGAAAGGGCAGGTCGCGATGGATTGGTTCGTGCCGTCGCCGGATGGAAAGCTCATCGCCGTCTGCCTCTCGGAAAATGGAAGCGAGGAGGGGACGCTGCACTTTTATCGCACGGAAACCGGCGAGCATCTGCCCGACCGCATCGCCCGCGTGCAGTATCCCACCGGCGGCGGGAGCACGGCGTGGTTGCCGGACAGCTCGGGCGTTTTTTACACGCGGTATCCGCATAAAGGCGAGAAGCCCGAGGCAGACCTAAACTTCTTTCAGCAGATCTATTTTCACAAACTCGGCGCGCCGGTGACCGAAGACGTCTATTCGGAGGGTCGCGATTTTCCGCGCATCGCGGAGATCGAGCTGGAGACTTCGGAAGACGGGCGGCTTCTGCTCGCGGCGGTGGCTAATGGCGACGGCGGGGAGTTTGCGCACTACATCCGCGAGACGAAGGACGGCGCGGCTTGGCGGCAGATCACGCGGCACGAAGACGGCATCAAGGAAATCGTGTTCAGCCACGACGGAGCCGCGCTTTATCTGCGCTCGGTGAAAGACTCTCCGCGTGGGAAAGTCCTGCGCATGTCACCGACCGGCACGCTGGCCGATGCGGTGGTGATTGTGCCCGAGAGCGACGCGGTGATTGAGGGAATCACGCCCACGGCGAAGCACCTGTTCATCAACGACCTGCTCGGCGGGCCGTCGCGGGTGCGGCAGTTCACGCTCGATGGCAAAGACGCGTTTATCCTAACGCTGCCCGAGGCATCGGGCGTCGGCGGGCTCATCGAAGTGGGCGACCGCATCGTGTTTCGCCAGACGAGCTTCGTCGCGCCTGCTGCGTGGATGAGCTACGACCCGACGAGCGGCGCGATGAAAAAGACCGCGCTCTTTAATACATCGCCCGTGGACTTCAGCGACATCGAGGCCGTGCGCGAATTCGCCGTGAGCAAAGACGGCACAAAGGTCCCCGTGAACATCCTGCGCCGCAAAGGCACGAAGCTCGACGGCTCCAACGCCGCGCTGCTCTACGCGTACGGCGGCTACGGTCACAGCATGAGACCGTTCTTCGATTTCGAGAATCGCCTGTGGTTCGATCGCGGCGGCATCTACGTCGTCGCGAACATTCGCGGCGGCGGTGAGTACGGCGAGGAGTGGCACCTCGCGGGCAATCTCACCAAGAAGCAGAACGTCTTCGACGACTTCGCCGCGTGCGCGAAACATCTCATCGAGCGCGGCTACACGCGCTCGGAGAAACTGGCCGTGGAAGGCGGCAGCAACGGCGGCCTGCTCATGGGCGCATTCCTCACGCAAAACCCCGGACTCGCCCGCGCCGTCGTCGCGCACGTCGGGCTCTACGACATGCTGCGCGTCGAGCTGGACCCGAACGGCGCGTTCAACGTCACCGAATTCGGCACCGTGAAAAACCCCAGACACTTCCGCGCCCTGCACGCCTACTCGCCCTACCACAACGTGAAGGACGGCACCAAATATCCCGCCGTCTTCTTCCTCGCCGGCGAGACCGATGGTCGCGTGAACCCCGCCCACTCGCGCCGCATGACCGCCCGCCTGCAAGCCGCCACCGCGTCGGAAAATCCCATCCTCGTCCGCCTCAGCGCATCCTCCGGCCACGGAATGGGCACCGGCCTCAGCGAGAAAATCGCCCAGCAGGCGGACGTGTTCGCATTCCTGTTCGACCAGCTCGGGATGTCGGGGAAATAGCCGTCCCGTTATTCACACCCTTGCGGTACGGAACCGGTTCACACCGCCGACTGGGCGTTCTTTTTAAATAAGATACTGCTCAGCCTTTGCGCGCCTGCTTTCCTCGCAGCATGGCCTCTTCTGTCATCCGCATCGTTGGTGCGCGCCAACACAATTTGAAAAACCTCACGCTGGAAATCCCGCGTGAAAAGCTCGTCGTCATCACGGGGCTGAGTGGATCGGGGAAGTCGTCGCTGGCTTTCGACACGCTCTATGCCGAAGGGCAGCGGCGGTATGTGGAATCGCTCTCGGCGTATGCGCGGCAGTTCCTCGACCAGATGCAAAAGCCGGACGTGGAGCACATTGACGGGCTCTCGCCGGCGATTGCAATTGAGCAGCGTTCGTCGGGCGGAAATCAGCGGTCCACCATCGCGACGACGACGGAGATTTACGATTATCTGCGCGTGCTGTTTGCAAACGTCGGTGTGCCGCATGAGCCGACGACGGGGCGCGTGATTCGCCGTATGACGCCCCAGCAAATCGTGGATGCGGTGGAGGCTTGGCTGGAGGGGACGAAGCTCATGGTGCTCGCGCCAATTGTGGAAAATGAAGTGGGCGAGTTTCGCGATGTGATCGAGAAGGTGAAGCGCGAAGGCTTTGTGCGCGTGCGGGTGGACGGGGAGATCGTCGAGCTTGGCACTGCGCCGCTGAAGCTGGAAAAAACGAAGCGTCACCGCATCGAGATCGTCGTGGACCGGCTGGTGGTGCGGGAGGGGTTTCGTCAACGGCTGGCGGATAGCGTGGGCACGGCGCTGAAGTGGGCGGAGGGGAAGATCGTCGTCCTGCGCGACGTGGATGGGAAATGGGCGGAGGTGAAATACTCCACGCATTTCGCAGACCCAGACACGGGCTTCACGCTGCCGCCGCTGACGCCCAAGCACTTTTCTTTTAACAGCCACTACGGCGCTTGCCCTGCGTGCGAGGGGCTCGGCGCGGAGCCGTATATGGATGCGGAGTTGCTCGTGCCGGATGCGAAGCTCTCGCTGGCTGACGGTGCGGTGGTGCCGTGGGCGAAGGCGGCGAAGAGCTTGGCGGGGTACTACACGGGCATTTTGACGAGCCTGTGCAAAGCGTTCCGGCAGAAGATGGATGCGCCGTGGAGCGAGCTGAGCGAGGAGTTTCGGGCGGCGCTGATGCACGGGACGGGCGAGCGCGAGATTGAGTTCACTTGGGGTGAGGGGAGCAAGCGGGAGTCGGTGAAAAAGCCGTTCGAGGGCATCGTCCCGCACATGCAGAATCTCTACGACACGACGGAGAGCGAGCTGTCGCGCCACCGGATTCGCAGCTACATGGCCCGCCGCGTCTGCTCGGTGTGCAAAGGCGCACGGCTCCGCCCGGAGATTTTGGCGGTGACGATTGCGAGCGCGGAGAGCGAGAAAAGTATCCGCGAGTTTTGCCAGCTTTCTGTGAGTGAGGCGAAGTGGTTCATCGAGCATCTCGTGCTGAATAAAGAGGGCCACATCATCGCCGTGGAGATCGTTCGCGAGGTCCGCAACCGCCTCGCTTTCATGGAAGAAGTCGGGCTCGGCTATCTCTCGCTGGAGCGGGAAAGCGGCACACTCAGCGGCGGCGAGGCGCAGCGCATCCGGCTGGCGACGCAGATTGGCAGCGGGCTCGCGGGGTGCCTCTACGTGCTGGATGAACCGAGCATCGGGCTGCACCAGCGCGACAATGATCGGCTCATCGCCACGCTGCGGCGGCTGCGGGATTTGGGGAACACGGTCATCGTCGTCGAGCACGACGAAGACACCATCCGTGCCGCCGACCACGTGCTCGACCTCGGCCCCGGCGCGGGCAAACACGGCGGGCACATCACCGCGCAAGGCACGCCGGAGGAAGTGGCCGCGTGCGTGACTTCTCTCACCGGACAATACCTCGCCGGGACGACAAAAATCCCCGTGCCGAAAAAGCGCGTCGCCCCGCGAGACGGCCTCTGGCTGAAGATCACGGAGGCCACGGAGAACAACCTCCAGCACGTCACGGCGAAGTTTCCGCTCGGCTGCTTTACGTGCGTCACCGGAGTCAGCGGCAGCGGAAAGAGCACGCTCGTGGATGACATCTTGCGCCGTGCGCTGTTCCGCCACTTCTACCGCAGCAAAGACAAGCCCGGCCAGCACCGGGCCGTCGTGGGCCTTGGCGAACTGGACAAGGCCATCGTCATTGACCAAGCGCCCATCGGGCGCACCCCGCGCAGCAATCCCGTGACTTACACTGGCGCGTTCGGCCCCATCCGCGAACTCTTTGTGGGCCTGCCCGCATCGCGAGTGCGCGGCTACGAAGCGGGACGCTTTTCCTTCAACGTGAAAGGCGGGCGCTGCGAGGCGTGCGAAGGCGACGGCGTGAAAAAGATCGAGATGCACTTCCTCGCCGACGTCTATGTGGAATGCGAAGTCTGCCGGGGCCGCCGCTACAATCGCGAGACGCTGGAGATCACCTACAAAGGCAAAAACATCGCCGACATCCTCGACCTCACCGTGGACGAGGCCGCCGACTTTTTCCGCAATATCCCGCCCATCCACGACAAGCTCGCGGCGCTCGGCGACGTGGGCCTCGGCTACCTGCACCTCGGGCAAAACGGCACGACCCTCAGTGGTGGGGAAGCACAGCGCATCAAGCTCGCCGCCGAGCTTTCCAAACGGGCCACCGGTCGCACCGTCTATATCCTCGACGAACCGACGACCGGCCTTCATTTCGCCGACATCCACAAGCTGCTCGAAGTGCTGATGAAACTGCGCGACGCGGGCAACACGCTCATCGTCATCGAGCACAACCTTGAAGTCATTAAAAGCGCCGACTGGCTCATCGACATGGGGCCCGAAGGCGGAAACGGAGGCGGCCAAATCGTCGCCGAAGGCACGCCGGAAGACGTAGCAAAAGTAAAAGCGAGTTACACCGGGCGCTACCTCGCACGGCTTTTGGCGCATGGGTAACAGTTTCTCCGGAGCAGATGGGTTGCAGTTTTTGGGCGCTTGCGTGGTTTTGTTTCAATCCCATTCGGGCTCCTCGGGGAACCTCCGCTTTTTGGATGAGTGTGTGTCTTCTATCGCACCGCGCGGATGCGCCAGAACGCTGCGCCGCTCGTTGTGGGGGCGGCGGTGCGGTAGGTTTCGGTGAGCCAGCCGGTTTGTGGGTCGATGCTCGATTGAAGCGTCATGCTCGCAGTGGCGTCGGTCCATATGGCGAGGTCGGGGGATGCTTGAAATGTCACTGTGATGCCGGGAATCGCGGCGCGGCGGATGGTCACGAGGATGTGCGAGTCGGGCTGCATCAGCGCGACGACGGCCTCGCGTCCGCTGGCGGAATCGCGTGGGTTGCTCGCGGTGGCAAACTCCGCGAAGTTCGTGAGGCCGTCGGCGTCGGCGTCGGCGAGGTCGCCGGAGATCGCCGTGTTTGCTAGCTCGGCGACGGTGAAGTGTGCGCGTTGCCACTCGGTTTGGAGCGTCGGATTCTCGCCGGGAGTCGGCGTGGAGAAACTCGTGCGCCAGCTCGATGGGGAGGTTTGCACGCCTGCCGTGAAGACGAGCGAATGGCCCGCGCCATCTGCATTTACGGGCCACGGCGCGAGGTCCGTGTAAGCGACGCTGGTGACGGGCACGGCGCTGGAATCTGCGAGTGCGATGGTTTCGCCGTTGTTGCTTAGCTCGCTGCCGTCTTCAAATTCACCCGCGATTTGTGGGGCGAGCGATGCGCCGTATCGGGCGAGGAATGCGGCGGTGTTGCGGACGATGAGCACGCTCGCTCCGGCTCCGAGTGTGCGGCCCGGAGGAAGGGTGAACTTTACTCCAGCGGTGAAATTTACGCTGGTGAGGTCGAGCGGTTGCCCGGTGGTGTTTGTCAGCTCGATAAACTCGAAAAGTCCCGCGCTGGTGTGCCCGGCGTTGAACTCGGCTGAGGTCGGGTTCGCGGGGTTGTAGTCGAATTCACTGATGACGAGTTCGCCTGCATTCGCGGCATTTCCGACGATGAATGTGACCTCCTGCAACGAGCTCCACTCGCTGGCGTTCTTGGCGCGGGCTCGGAGCGTGGTGGTCTGCGTGAGCGTGAAGGAATTCCCAGTGCTCGCAGTCGGCGCGATGCCGCCGCCACTCACTCGCGGGTCCGCTCCGCCGAGGGTGAAATAGTTCGTTGCTCCAGCCGTCGTGGAAAGTGTGACGACCGTTCCTGACGCGACGACACCGCCGTAGATGCTGGGTTCCGGCGGATTGAGCGCGGGGTAAAGCGACGCGGCGCGGAGCTGCGAGACGACGACGGCGTTGCGGGCGTTGAAGTAATTTGTGGCGTCGGTGACGGTGCGTGTGGTCCATGCGCCCTGCACGGTTTTCAGCGTTCCGCGATAGTCGCCCCAGCGTGCGCTTTCCGCGTAGAGGCCGGGCTGAATCCTTGCGCGCAGCGAGTTCCAGCGTGTGAGATTGCGGCCGGTGGAGTAGGGTCCTTCGTGGAAATAGTAGCGATACGCGGTGTCAGCGAGGCGCATTTTATACTCCGCGTTTTGGCGCAGCCCGATGTCCACCTGACCCGGCGATGTGAGCCACCACGGATGGCTGAAACCCTCGGGCGGCGTGACTTTATTTGCGTTCACGCTGAAGCCCTGAAAGCCGAGATCGTTGTCCCACGTAATGAAGCGCCAGCCGGGCGTGCGCGTCTGAACGTTGTCGTATGCAGTGAAGAAATTGCCCGGCCAGTCGCCATTCGCGGTGAAATATCCGTTGAGCGCAAAGCCGATGAAATTATCCACATCGAGCAGCCGCTTGTAGGCCATGTTGCGCGTTCCGTCGGGGTTGTTTCCCTGCGCTTGCTGATACGCAGCGGTGGTGGAAAATCCCGCGCTGCTTTGCGACATAAGTTCGATCCATTCCACGAAATCTCCGTTATCGAGCCGGTTGCCGCAGCAGAGGTTCACGATGTCGTATTCCTCGTTCTCGCCGCCGAGCACGGTTTCGGCCCAATGCTCCTGAGGACGCTCGGTGGGGTTATAGAGCCCCCAATACATTCCGTTGATGAACACATGCACGTAGCGATGCCGCGTGGCGGGATGCCCGCTGTCGCGCTGCGCTTCTTTTGCAAATCCATCGGCGAGATACGTGGCCTCGCCGTATGCCGACGCGAGCCACGAATCGCGCGTGTTGCTGCGCAGCGCGATGCGCTTCATCCGCGTCGGACCGTCCGAGCCGAAAAACTCGTGCCGGAGCCAGTTCGGGCCGTATTGCGAGCCGAAGACGAGCATCATGTTGAGCTTTGGTGTGACGTTCAAATTGCGCGACGTGAGGCCCATGATGTGGATGCCGCCATTGATCTGAAATTGCTCGGTGCCAGCAGCGGTGAGCATCTCGACCGAGCACGCTCTTTCCCAAGCATCGCCGCGCGCGCCGGGGTGAAGGTACATTCCGTTCGTCGCGTCAAACAGGTCCGCCGCCGGGAGCACGATAGAGATGACGGGCAGCGACTTGATCGAGTTCGCAATGGCCGTCCGCGCCTGCGCCGTGGAAAGCGCCGCATTTCCCGCCGCCGCAGCGTAGTCGGCGCTCGCGGTGCTCATCATCCCGTAGTCCGCCGCCGTGCCGCCGCCGTTGCTGTAATCCGTCCACGTCCCGCTCGGATAGCCCGGCGGCGCGGCGCTTGGCTGCACTGCGACATCGTTTGCGAAGATGTACGTTTGCGTGTCCACGTTCGTGGATTGCATTCCGGAAAAGTAAGCCATCGCGCGGACGACCGTCGTGGTCGCGATGGAAATCGGCGCGGTGTAAATCGTCCCCGTCGTCTCCGTGGGCGCGGTGCCATCGGTCGTGTAGCGAATCGTCGCGCCGGGCGTCGCACTCGTAATCGTCAGCAAAAAAGGCGCATCGTAAAATCCGCGATCGTGGCTGAACGTGGTGTCAGCGACGTAGCCGAGCACCGTGGATGTTCCGTTTGGCCCACCGGGCGTGGGCAGAGGAAAATAGCGGACTGTCGCCGCATCGGTGTCCACCGCGCGAATCTGAGAGCCCATGAAAAACTCAGGCGTGGCGGCTGCGTTCAGCCCATGAATCGCAAGAAGATTGGTCCCGCTGACAAGCAGTGAAGCGGGCAGCGGCACCGCCTCGCGCTGCGTCGCAATCGTGGTCGCGGCGGAGTTGTGCAGGAGCGTCGGCGGCGAATTTCGCGTGGCCACTTGCGTTCCGTTTAGCCACACCGTGCAGCCGTCGTTGTATGGCAAATC
>CAMDQC010000023.1 GCA_945905735.1 Prosthecobacter debontii
AGTTCGAATAATGCGTTTGCTTCCAATGGTGTCTCCTTTGGGTAGGCGTTTTCCTCTCCCGCGTCAGCGTAATTGTTCCCCCAAGAATCCGGCCCAGTTCATCAATGCCGTTCCTCTCTGAATCCCACTCTAAACAGCGGGGAGCCGGAAAGACTTCCAATTCTGTAAATCTGCGCAATCTGCGGACAACAATCGCGACGACGCGCCAATGCCGAAAACTCACGCGTCACACCTCCGCTACTCCCCATCCTTTTTACGCGATGATTTCCTTGATTGCTTTGCCGTGGTCGAGTTCGAGCCGCTTGCGGCCGGGGACTTCGAGTTTGCGGGAGTCTAGGCCGAGCTGTTGCAGGATGGTCGCGTGGATGTCGGTGACGTAGTGGCGGTTTTCCACAGCGTGAAATCCGATCTCGTCGGTCGCACCGTGGACAACGCCGCCGCGCAGTCCGCCGCCGGCCATCCATACGCTGAACCCGTAGATATGGTGGTCGCGGCCGTCGCTGCCTTGCGAGCCGGGCGTGCGGCCAAACTCGGTGGCGAAAACGACGATCGTTTCTTCCAACAAGCCGCGCCGCTGGAGGTCTTCGAGCAGCGCGCCAACGGGCTGATCCACGGCGAGCGCGAGCTTTGTGTGATTCGCCTTCAGCCCGCCGTGCGCATCCCACGCGCCTGCGCCGCCGCCGCCGTGCTGGATCTGGATAAATCGCACGCCGCGCTCCACGAGCCGCCGGGCTGCGAGGAGCTGACTGCCGAACTCGCGGGTCGGGTCTTTGTCGAGACCGTAGAGCGCTTTTGTATCCGCGCTTTCGCGTGAAAAATCGAGTGCTTCCGGCACGGAACGCTGCATCCGCCATGCGAGCTCGTATGAGGCCACGCGCGCGGCGAGTGCGGGGTCTTCGGGATACGCCGCGCCCCGGAGCGTGTTCAATTCGCGGACGAGGCCCGCGCCAATTTCTCGGGCGACGGCGCTTTCCGCGCGGGCTGGTTTTGCAAACTCGAGCGGGTTTGCCGGGTCGATTCGCAGCGGCACGGCGTCGTGCGCAGGGCCGAGATAAAGGCCGTCGCGCTTGTTCCAATACTCGCGCGTGCCGATGGAAATAAACTGCGGGAGATTCTCGTTCAGACTGCCGAGCCCGTAGTGAACCCAGCCGCCGAGCGTGGGAAACTCACCATCAAGCATGTTGCGCCCGGTGTGAAATTGCGACTGCGCGCCGTGGTTGCTGTCTGTCGTGAACATCGAGCGGACGACGGCGATGCGGTCCACGTTGCGCGCGATGTTTGGAAACCAATCGCTGATCTCGATGCCGCTCTGCCCGTGCTTTTGAAAGCCGACCTGAAGCGGGAAAAGTTTGTTGCGCTGATTCCCGTTTGCGTCCGGAACGAGCAGTCGCTCCAGCGCGAGTTTCGCCGGGTCCTGCACGCCCGCAAACGGCGTGTCGGCGATGGTTTTGCCGGCATATTTGTTGAGCTCCGGCTTTGGGTCGAAGCTCTCCATGTGGCTTACGCCGCCATTCATAAAAAGCCAGATCACGCTCTTCGCCTTCGCGGGAAAATGCGGGATGCCGTTTGGCAAAGCGTGCGCCGCCGTGGCATCGCGATGCAGCAGCGAAGCGAGCGCGACGCCGGTGAGGCCCATCTCGGAAAAGAATTTGCGGCGGGTGATCATTTTTATCGCAGTGTGACGAAGTCGTTGTGGTTCAAAAGTGCGTGGATGAATTGCGATCGCGCTTTCGCTTCATTTGTGGATGGGAGTGCTTTCCAGGCGGCGAGTGCGCGGGCGCTGGCGGCGAGTTCCGCTTCGCCCGGCGTGATGCCGAGAAGTTGCAGCCACGCTGCGCGAATGAACGCGGGTTCTTCCTGCGATGTCTTCGCGATGCGCACGGCGATTTTTTCAGCGGCGGTCTGGACGAGTGCGCTGTTGCTCATCGCGAGCGCCTGCTGTGGTACGATGCTTTGGTCGCGGCGGTAGCATTCTTTCACGCCTGCGCCGTCGAACGTCGTGAGGAAAAGATTTCGCTCATTGTTGGAGTGGAAGAAGTAAAGGCTGCGGCGCTTCGAGCCGTTTTGCGCGGACGCCGGAATGGAGGGTCCGCCGATTGTGGCGTCGAGTTCGCCGGCAAGCGCGAGCAGTGAATCGCGAATGACTTCGGCCTCGATTCGCTGCGGCGTGCGGCGCCAGAGCTGAAGATTGTCGGGGTCGCGCGCCGCGTTCGTCGCCGCTCCAGCGAGCGACGACGACATGCGGTATGCGGCGGAAGTGACGATGAGTCGGTGGATGCGGCGCATGTCCCAGCCGCTCTCGACGAGTTCGGAAGCAAGCCAGTCGAGCAGCTCGGGATGCGTGGGCGCCGCGCCTTTGCGTCCAAAGTCGAACGTCGTCGCCACGAGTGGCGTGCCCATGTGGCGCGTCCAAATGTGGTTCACGGCGACGCGCGCGGTGAGCGGGTTGAGGGCATCGGTAATCCACGCCGCGAGCGCGGTGCGGCGCCCCGTGCTGGTCGTTCGGAACGCAATGTCCGGGTCGTCTTTGTCCGAGTTTTTGAATCGCGTCGGCGTCCATCGCGCACCAGAAAGCCGCACGAAACTGGCGTCGGGAGCCAGCGGTTTCGCGAGGAGTTTCTCCGCCGCCGCAGCCTTCTCCCGGCTTTGCGCTTGAACGACTGCGAGCCCTTGCTCGGCACGGATCGCGGCTTCGCGCTTTTCTTTTACATCGGCAGCTCCGGACCACTCCGCGCGCATCGCTTCCGAGCGCTTGATGACGCTCTCAAGCCGTGCAGCCGCAATCGCCGCCGCTGTCTCCGCGTCGGCGAGTGTCGGGTTTCCCGCCGTGACCGCGCCTCTCGCTTGACCCGCAGCAGCCTCGGCTTCCGCGAGTTTCTTTCGCGCTTCTGCGATGTGAGATTCCAGCACCCACGGCTGACGCTCGGGTTGCGCGGATTCGATGGGCAGCGCCACGCTGGAAAATTTCAACGCCCCGAGTGAAAGAAGCGCGGGAACTCCGGGCGCGATCGCCGCAGACTTGTCGGGCCTGCTTTCCTCGCCGCGGATGTAGCGAAACGTCGGCTCGTCGGGCGCACCGTCGAACACGCGCGGGACGCCGTCTTTTGCAAAATCCGTCTCGCCCGGCACAGCATCGAGCCGCACGTGCAGCGGCTCAAAAAATGCCCGCATCCGATAATAGTCCGCCTGCGAAATCGGGTCGTATTTGTGGTCGTGGCACTTCGCGCAGTTCATCGTCAGCCCCACGAGCCCCTTGCTCACATGCTCGACGGTGTCCTCCATCCAAGGATTGCGGTTGAAGAGAAAAAAATCGCGGGCGAGAAATCCCGTCGCGCGCAGCTTCTGCGGGTCTGCGGGATACAGCTCATCGGCGGCGAGCATCTGCCGCAGCATCTCGTCGTAGGGCACGTTTGCATTGAGCGATTCCACGATCCAATCGCGCCAATGCCACATGTGTTTCTGGCTGTTGCGGAGCTGGTCGTTGAGCCCCCACCAATCGCTGTAGCGCCAAACATCCATCCAGTGCCGCGCCCAGCGTTCGCCGTGGCGCGGGTCAGCGAGCAGCCGGTCCACCGCGGCGTCATACCATTTCCCCGAATCATCGTTCTCCGATGCCGCGATTTCCTGCTCGCTCGGTGGAAGACCCACAAGGTCCAGCCACAATCGTCGCACGAGCACTTCGCGCGGAACTTCCGCAGCGGGCGTGAGGCCGTGTCTTTCGTGCTGTTTTGAAATGAACGCATCGATCGGATTGCGCACCCAAGCAGCATTCGCGGCTGTCGGAACCACCGGTTTTTTCCTCGCGCGGAAAGCCCAATGTTCACGCGCATCCTGCTCGGGCTTTTCGTCTGCGGGTGCGTGCGCTCCGGCAGCGATCCAGTCGCGAAGGAGCTTCACCTGCGCCGCGGAAAACGGCTCGCCCTCGTGCTCCGGCGGCATCCGATCGTCCAGCTCGGTAGTCGTGATGCGGTCGAGCATTACGCTTTTTGCCGCATCGACGACGCTGAACGCAGCGCCGGAGTCGCCGCCATTTTTCATGAGAGCGACCGTATCGAGACGCAGCCCACCCTTTTGCTTCAGCGCACCGTGACACGCGTAGCATCGCTCCTGTAAGAGCGGCTTGATGTCCCGCATGTAGTCCACTTCACCCCGCGCATTGCCTGCGCCGAGCACCGCGACGATGCCGGCCTTCAAGACATACGAATGGAATTTCATGTTAGTGAGTGGAAAGTGGCGGATTCCGCCCGAGCTATCCATACAACCGGAACGCTCGTTCACATCTTTGGGGGGCATTTTGATGAGTGGTCAGCCTGTTGCCCGCCCGCAGAAACGTTCAAGTCGTCCCGAGTGAATGCACTGAGCTTTGTGAAGCCCTGATTGATGCCACGTTCCTCTAGTCGCGCCGCTTTCGCCAAGACCCAAACCCCATGAATCAGATTTTGATACGGTTTTACCCGGCGGCGACGGCATTTAGCCCTTCAATCGCGACGTTCGGGATTAATCACACCCAAACCAACGAGGCGGAGGTTCGGGTCTATGTCGGAGGTCAGCGGGCTGGTTTCGCCAGCGGCGAGGCGGAGGGTGGCGACGTAGCCAATCATGGCGGCGTTGTCGGTGCAGAGTGTCGGGTCGGCGAGGAGGAGGTGGAGGTTTTCTTTTTCGCAGGCGGTGGTGAGTTTTTCGCGGAGGCGTGTGTTGCAGCTTACTCCGCCGCTGATGGCGATGGTGTCGCGTCCGGTGGCGTGGGCGGCGCGGATGGTTTTGGCGATGAGGACGTCCACGATGGCTTCTTGGAATGAGGCGCAGATGTCGGCGAGGGGAGTTTCGGCGAGCTTCGGGAGGAGGTAGCGGACGCTGGTTTTGAGCCCGCTGAAGCTGAATGCGAAATCGTCGCTGTGGAGCATGGAGCGGGGGAAATCTATGGCCTTCGGGTTCCCATCGCGGGCGATGCGGTTGACGTTTGGGCCGCCGGGGTAGGGGAGGCCGAGGAGCTTGCCGACTTTGTCGAACGCTTCGCCTGCGGCGTCATCCACCGTCTGGCCGAGGAGCCGGTAGTTCGCGGTCGCTGTAATATCCACGAGCATCGTGTGGCCGCCGCTGACGATGAGGCCGACTGCGGGGCGCGGCCCACCTTTGCCAAAAAACGGGGAGAGGAGGTGCCCTTCCATGTGGTTGACGGCGAGGAAGCGCTTGCCAAAGCCGACGGCCAGCCCCTTGGCGACGGACATGCCGAGCATGAGCGAGGTAGCGAGGCCGGGGCCGCGCGTGGCGGCAAAGGCGTCCACCTCGGCGAGCGAGATGCCTGCTTTGGAAAGTGCGGCATCGAGCGTGGGGCGGAGCATGACGAGGTGGCTGCGCGAGGCGACTTCCGGGACGACGCCGCCGGTGGCTGCGTGGAGGGCGATTTGTGAGGCGACTTCGCTGGCGAGAAGTGTGTCGTCGCGGAGGATGGCGACAGCGGTTTCGTCGCACGAACTTTCGAGTGCGAGGACGGTCACTGCGGCTTGCGGGACTGGAAGACGAGGACGCCCTTGAGCGCATCCACGGCGCGGTCGAGCTGGGTGTCGCGGAAGTTCGCGAGGTCTTTCTTTTTCTGCTCCTCGGTAAGGTCTTCGCGGCGGGAGAGCATGAGCTGGCGCTCTTGCTCGGGCGTCATGGTGGCGCGGATGGTGGGGATGATGCCGTGCTCGTGGATGACTTGGTGGCTGGGCGTATAATACTTCGCCGTAGTGAGGCGGATGGCTGAGCCGTCGGGCATGGGGACGACGCTCTGCACGCTGCCTTTCCCGAAACTCGTCTCGCCGACGATGATGGCGCGGTTGGTGTCTTTGAGCGCGCCTGCTGCGAGTTCGCTGCCGCTGGCGCTGCCAAAATTGATGAGCACAGCGAGTGGGTAGTTCTGTTTGCGGCGTAGGCCCGCGTTGGACATTTTGTACTTGGTCTTCTGTGAGATCGCGCGGCCTTCGGTCGTGCAGACGATGGTCTCGGGCGGCAGGAACATCCCGGCGGTGTCCACGGCTGTCTGAATGAGCCCGCCGGGGTTGTAGCGGAGATCAATGACGAGCGCCTGCATCCCTTTCTTTTCCAGCTCATCCACCTTTTTCGCCAGCTCCTCGGAAGTCGGCGCGTTAAACTGCGTGATGCGGACGTAGCCGATTTTCGCATCGGGTGCGCTGGCGTCTGTGGGGAGGATTTTCGCGTCCTTCACGCTCCACACTTTGATGATCTCGCGGGTGAGGTCGAACTCTTTGATCTCCTTGGTCCCAGGGCGCAAGATGGTCAGGATGACGTGCGTGCCCACGGTGCCGCGCAGCTTCTCGGAGGCGTCGTTGAGGTCCATCTTCTCGGTGCTCTTGCCGTCAATCTTGATGAGCTGATCGCCCGGCAAGAGGCCCGCCTTGAAGCCGGGGGAGTCCTCCATCGGCGAGACGATGATGAGGTCGCCGTTACGCTCGGTGACGTGGATGCCGAGGCCGCCGAAGTGGCTGTCGGTCATCTCCTTCATGTCCGTGAAATTCGCGGGCTCCATGTATTGCGAATGAGGGTCGAGGCTCTGCAACATCCCGCGCAACGCAGCGCGGGTGAGCGCTTCGTAGTTCACCTTCTTTTCATCCACATAGTCTTTGCGGATGAGCTGCATGGCCTTCGCGAGCACTTTGATCTGCTCGTAAGGAGAATCGGGATCGCCCTCGGCGGCAGGCTCCTCTTGCCCAAAGGACGGGCAGAGCGGCAAAGCGAACGCGGCGAGCAAAGTGAAGGCTGGACGGAGTTTCATCGGCGCGCACCGTAACAGCGCGCGCGACTTTGGGAAGCGGGGAGTCGGAACGCCCGGAATTTCTCTGGATATTGCCTGTTGATTTTCCCTAGTGGGGGGCTAAAAAATGCTCACGAACCCGCTTCTAAAACTATGAACCATCGCACACTTCTCGTCGGAATGATCGCTGCCGCAACGCCTGTATTCGCTGCGGACCCGACCAAAGAACAGCTCGACTTTTTCGAGCAAAAAGTCCGCCCATTGCTCGCCAACAACTGCTACTCTTGCCACAGCATCGAGCAGGGCAAAAGCAAGGGCGGCTTCACGCTCGACACCGCTGCTGCTGCACGCAAAGGCGGCGACACCGGCCCCGGCGTGGTCCCCGGCGATCCATCGAAATCGCTCATCTACGTAGCGATAACTTACAAAAACGAAGACATGCAGATGCCGCCGTCAAGCAAAGGCGGGAAGATGAAGCCCGAGGAACTCGCCATCATCGAGCAATGGATCAAAATGGGCGCACCAGACCCGCGTAAGGAAGCAGCGAAGTCTGCTAAACTCAGCGGCATGACGGATAAAGCCCGCGCGCATTGGGCCTTCCAGCCGATGAAGCACTACAAATCCATCCCCATCCCAAAGGTGAAAAACCCAGGGTGGGTGCGGACGCCGATTGACAGCTTCATCATGGAGAAGCTCGATGCCAACAACATCATCCCCGTGGACCCCGCAGGCAAAGAGATGCTCCTCCGCCGCGCATACTACGACCTCATCGGCCTCCCGCCGAGCCCCGCAGAGATCGAAGCGTTCGCCCAAGACGCCACACCGAACGCATGGGGGAAAGTCATAGATACGCTGCTCGCCTCACCCCACTACGGCGAGCGCTGGGGCCGTCACTGGTTGGATTCCGCACGCTACGCCGATACCATCGGCGGCGACGCAAACACCAACAACGGACGCACCGACTACCGCTACGCGCACGCTTGGACCTACCGCGATTACGTCATCCGCGCATTCAACGAAGACAAGCCCTACAACCAGTTCATCCTCGACCAACTCGCGGCAGATTTCGTTTACCCGCTCAAAAAGGCCGGAGCAGCAACCGCGACCGCCGCGACCAATGGAGGCAAGACGGACCTCTCCAAAGTGGACCTCTCCAAGCTCGACCCGCTTGGCCTCAACAAAGGCGCAGGCAGCGGAGTAAAACCCGCCGCAGCGCCCGCAGCCCCAACCGCACCAAAAGCCGATCCCAAAAACGCTCCAGCCATGTCTGGCGGCGACTCGATGATGGCCATGAACGGCGACTCTATGATGATGGGCGGCGGCACCGCCAGCGGCCCCTCCGAGAGCTACCTCCCCGGCCACCCGAATCTCGCGGCCCTCGGCTTTCTCACCGTCGGCGAACGCTTCAACAATAATAACGACAACATTGATGACCGCATCAACGTCGTCTCCAAGGCGTTCTTCGGCCTCACCGTCTCGTGCGCCCGCTGCCACGACCACATGTTCGACCCCATCTCGATGAAGGACTACTACGCCCTACACGGCATCTTTAACTCCAGCACCGAGCCCACGCAAAAACCTCTCATCGCACCACCCAACGCCGCGCAATTTGCCGACTACGAAGCGAAGAAAAAGATCGTCGAAAAAGAAAACCGCGAAATTTACTACCGCGAAGTCGAGCACTGGCTCGGCCTCTTCGCCAGCAAGCCCGGCAAATACCTCGAGGCCGGTCTGCTCCGCCGCGACCGCTCGGAAAACGCCCAACTCGCCCGCCAATCGCTCATCGAAAAAGAACAGCTCGACGTGATTCTCGCGAACTTCTACGAGCGCGTGCTCAACGGCAACAACCGCGTTTTTGGCCCCATGAGCGAGTTCAAAGACGTGAAGCGCAGCGAGTGGAGCACCCACTCGCCGCTCGTCCTGAAGGAAATCCGCCTTAGCAACCGCTACAACCCCATCATCGCCAAAGCCCTCGAAGCCGCGAAGCCCGGCTCAATGGAGCAAGTCATCGGCGTTTACCAAAGCATCCTCGCGCAATACGCCGCGAAAATGCCCGGCTACGTGAAAGCGTTCCAAGCCGCCACTGGCGACAAAATCGAAGGCTTCACCCCCGACGAAATCGAAATCATGAACGGCCCCTTCATGCTCACCACCGGGCCGAAAGCCTCGATGGATTGGATTCGCGATGCCACAGGCGGCTGGGCCGTCCAGATGACAGGCCGCGCCCGCTTCGTCTTCGCCAAGATGAACGAACTCGACCTCACCCACCCCGGCGCACCAAAGCGCGCCATGGTCATGCTCGACAAAGAGCGCCCCTCCGACTCCAACATCCTCCTCCGCGGCCAAGCGGGCACTCCCGGCGACAAAGTAGAGCGCCGCTTCCTCGACATCCTCTCGCCCAACCACGTAGGCAAAGCATACCCCCGCACCAGCAGCGGCCGCCTCGAACTCGCGAAATCCATCGCCAACAAAGACAACCCTCTCACCTCCCGCGTCCTCGTCAACCGCGTCTGGATGCACCACTTCGGCGAAGGCTTCGTCCGCACGCCCGACGACCTCGGCGTGATGAGTGAGAAGCCCTCGCACCCCGAGCTTATAGACTTCCTCTCAAGCTGGTTCGTGGATGAAACCGCAGGCAACTGGAGCATCAAACGCCTCCACAAATTCATCATGATGTCCAACGTCTATCAGCTCAGCAGCAAAGGCACCGAGCGCCAAATGGCCGAATACCCAGCCAAAGACCCAGACAACCGCCTCCTCTGGCGTGCAAATATCCGCCGTCTGGAATTTGAGTCCATCCGCGACTCGCTCCTCGTTTTCTCTGGCCGTCTAGACCGCACACTCGGCGGGCAACCCGTGAACATCACCGACGAGCCCTACATCTACCGCCGCTCCGTCTATGGCTACATTGACCGTGGCAACGTGCCCGAGCTGATGAGCAACTTCGACTTCGCAGACCCCGATATGCCCAACTCGAAACGCACCGCAACCATTGTCCCGCAGCAGGCGCTATTCATCATGAACAGCCCGATGGCCATTGATGTCGCCCGCCGAGTCATCGCACGGCCCGAAGTAAAAAATGAGGGTGCCGATCAACGCAAAATCTTCGCCATCTACCGCATCCTCTTCCAGCGCCAACCGACCCCCTCAGAGTTGGCGCTCGGCAGAGCATTTGTCTTCAACGAATCCAAAAAGCAGCCAGAAATTGACGCGATGGCTCCCGAGATGATGAAGAAGAACGCCGCCGTGAAAAAGCGGATCGAAGACCGCCGTGGCCGCGACAATGACGCCTTGATGACCATTATCAACGATGGCGACATCATCGAACGTCGCCCGCTCTCCATTTGGGAATCCTACGCACACGCAATCCTCTTCTCAAACGAGTCGGCCTACGTGAACTAATCGGTTCAGCGCCCGAACATCCCGGAGATCTCCGCCTGCATCGCCTCCGCCGCAGCGCGTGGGTTCGGTGCATTGCGGATCGGGCGGCCGACTACGATGTGGTCGGCCCCAGCCTCAAACGCCTGAGTCAGCGTCATCGTGCGCTTCTGATCATCGCTCCCTTTTTCGTCAGCGGCGCGAATGCCGGGAGTAATGATGAGCGGTGCCTCGCCCAGTTCAGCTCGGAGGCGTGCGGCTTCTAGGCCGGAGCAAATGAGACCGTCGATGCCCGCCGCGATGGCTTTCCGAGCGCGCATCGAGACGAGTTCCTCCACCGGGCCGTTCCAGCCGAGTTCAGCGATGTCGTCCTTGTCCATACTGGTGAGGACGGTGACGGCGAGAAGTTTCATGTCGCCTTTTACGGGCACCGCTCCCGCGTAAATCGAAGAGACGCCGTGCAGCGTGCAGCAAGTCGCACCGCTGCGAGCCAAGTTCGCCACCGCACCACGCACCGTCGCGGGGACATCGTAAAACTTGATGTCAGCAAAGACTTTTTTCCCGCGTGCGCGGAGTTCCTCCAGCAACTCGAAGTAGTGCCCGCCCATACAAAATTCGAGGCCCAGTTTGTAGAATGTGACGGAGTCGCCGAGGCGGTCCACCCAAGCGCGGGCGTCTTCGATAGTGGGAACGTCGAGGGCGAAAATAAGTCGGTCGCGGTTGTCGATAGCTTTTGGCATAGTCCGGGTGTGATGGCGGAACGGCGGCGGACTGGCAATGCAGTTTGCGCTTTCTCCGGCAGGCGCGGAGATGCAGAAGTGGGAGATGAATCCGATTATTATTACCCTGCTCATCGGAGCAGTCGGCGGCGTGATGGCGGCACTGTGCGGCGTGGGCGGCGGCGTGGTGATGGTGCCCGCGTTTGTGCTGCTGCTGAAAATGGGGCAGAAAACTGCGGTCGCAACTTCACTCGCGGCGATTGTTCTTACCGCAATTTTCACCACTGCGAAGAATCACGTAAACGGATTCATCGACTGGCGCACCGCAATCCTCGCGGGAGCCGCTGGCGCGCTGGTGGGCTGGTTCGCAGCAGACTGGTTGAAGGCGCTTTCCGACACGACGCTGAAGCGGTTCTTCGCCACGGCGATCATAGTTTTCGGCGTGCAGATGTGGATTTCTTCGTTCGAGAAATAGCGGGATCACTCGACCACGAGCACGCCGCGCATCACGGCCCAATGGCCGGGAAATGTGCAGATGTATGGATACTGGCCGGGCTGCGCGGGCGCGTTGAAATGGATCGTCGTGGACTTGAGCGGATCGAGCACGCGCGTGTGGCAGAGCACGTCCGCACTTTCCGGAACGTAGTGACGCGAGAGCGCGTTGGGCTCGGCGATGAGCGCGTTGGCCAGCGCGCCCACTCGCTCGGCGGAGCCGGGTTTTAGCAGCACCCAGTTGTGCGGCATGTTGTCGGGGTTTTCGAGCGTGAGAGAAAGACGCTCGCCTGCTTTTGCGCGGAGTTCTTTTTGCGTGAACTGAAGACCGGCGGCGGTCTGGATTGTCAGCTTCCGCCCCGCTTCGCCTCGCTCCCACACGACAGGCAGCAACGGCGTGACGAGCGGCGCGGGCGCTTGGTCGCCGTGCGCATGGGTTTTGGCGATGGCCTTGTAACCCGCAAACTCGGTGAACGGCTGGCCGAGATTATGAGCCGTGAGAAACAACTCGCGCTGCACTCCGGCCTGCGGCTGCACGACGAGGTGGATCTGGTGCGCAGGTCGGAGCTGCGGGATTTCCAGAAAAAGGCGGCGTCCATCCGCGAGGACGCGGGCGCTCGTAATTTGCAGAACGTCGTGACCCGGTTTCCCCGGCTCGCGCAATGAGAGCTCCGGCGAGCCGTATGCCGCGCTGTAGCGATAGTTCCAGCATTGGGCAAAATGCGCCGCGGCGTTTGTGGCGGACGCGCCGAGCTTATCGGAAAACGACAGCAGCACGCCATTGTCGCGCGCTTCAAACGCGACCGGCATATTCAGCGCGCCGCCGGTAAAGCGAAGACGCTGAAGGCAACCATCGTCGGGCGTATAGGTGCCCCAGCCTGTCATCCCGGTGACGTAGAGCTGGCCGTCGTGCGGGCTGAAACGACCACGATGCGCACCTGCGCGAAAATCGCCCGGCAGCGGAACTGCGGTGCCCTGCCACACTCCATTCACCTGCTCGCGCAGCACGACCATCGCGGTTCCTGTGCCGTAGCTGAGATGCACCATTTGCCCGGCCAGCGCGCTCCAGCGACCCGCCGGAACCCACGTCTGTCCCCCCGCAGAGTTGTCCAGTCCGCGCGGGAGCCAGAGCAGCGGAGGCAGCGTCTTCACGCCCTGCTTTGGGCCGGGATAGCCGTAGTATCCACCGGGCGTGATCTGCGCGATGGCGCTCGTCGGCGTCCACTCACCTTCGGAATACGGCACCGTGAGCGTGCCGTCGGGACCGAGGCCGAAGCCGTCCGGATTGCGAAAGCCCGATGCCATCACCTCGGCCTTTTTGCCGGGCGGAATTCGCAGCAATCCGCTGGTGCCGGAGACCGTAAAGAAATTGCCGAGCGCATCGCGCTCAAGACCGCACAGATAATCGTGGCCGCCGGTCGGCGTGGTGAAATCATTCGTGAGGCATTCGTAAAAGTCCGCCTCGCCGTCGGAATTCAAATCGTGGAGCCGCGTGATCTGGTCACGCCCGAGCACGCACACTTTGTCCTCCACAATCACGAGCCCGAGCGGCTGATGCAGCCCTGCGGCCATTCGCTTCCAGCGCAGTTTTGAAAGCGTGATGTCCACTCCGCTCACACGCCAGACGTCGCCCGTCATCGTGCAAACTGCGATGTCGCCATTCGCAAAGAAATCGTGACCGGCGAGGAAGAAGAGCGTCTTCCACGGATTCGAAAACGGGAGCGTCAGCGTGTCCACCGCGAACGGCCATCCGGCGATCGTTTCGCCTGCGACGCCGCGTGTTTCCAGAACCTCCGGCCATTGCGTCGGGCCGCCCTTGGTGAATTTCCGCAACGTGTCGCCGGTTTCCAGGTCCAGCCGTCCGTTCTTCATAGTTAGCATGCGAAGCCACTCCTCGTCGCCCTGTCCCGACACAAAAATCGTCATTTCGCCGTGCCGGTAGTATCCGCGATACTTTCCGGCGGCACCAGGGACCGGACCCATTCCCGCGAGCAGGTCGGGACGCGATTTTCCATTCAACTGCAAGCCGCCGAGCAACCCGTGGCGGAAGTCGCTGAACTTCACGAAACCGCCCTCCCACGCGGCGCGCCACTCGTCGGACACCGGATCGTAGCACGCTGCAAATTCACCCAGCCGCACAACGACGCCCTTAGGCACCGTGAGTTTTCCATCGCGGAAAACGCCTGCCATGCACGCGCCGAAGTCCATTTCGTTCCATCGTCCGTCGCGCCACGTCTCCTCGTTTTGATTTCCCCAGTGCCCGAGTTTGCCGCTGTCGAGACCGGGGTAAGCGGGCATCAAGTCGCGCGGCTCTGCGCGCCAGTCGCGCGCCTGCTTCGCGTAGAAGTCGTAGATGCGATCGCGGTTCACCAGATGCGTATGCAGCGGATTCGCCGATGGATTCAGCGGCTCCCGCTCGGGCAGCGCGAGTTCTCTGCGCAGTCGCTCCAGCCCGCGAAGATTGGCTCGCAGCGTCACTTCGCTGTCCGTCTCCTCGCGATGGTCGATGATTCCCACCGGACCGCGCCAGCCGCTCTTCTCGATGATGCGCATCATTTCCAACTCACGGTCGCCCTCGCCAAGATGCAGGATTTTCCGGCCCTTCGCATCGCCGCCGATCTCCATCCCGTTGAGATTCACCGCGAACACATAAGGCTGCATCGCCTTCCACCGCGCCGCGAAATCCGCGATGTGCGCATGGCCGTGGTGAAAGTTGTAAACGATGCCGACGTGCGGCGCTGCGTGGTTTTTCCGTAGGTGCTCGGCAATCGCCGCCATGTTCTCCGGGTCGCCGTTCCAGCCGCCGTGGTTATAGATTGCGAGCTTCGAGCCGATCTTCCGCGTCTGCTCCACAGCGGAAAGAAGCGACTCCGCGGCGCGCTTCACTTTTTCGTCGTTTGTGGGCGCGTCGGGATTGGGGGCCATAAGCCAGATTTGCGGACTCAGCTTATACTTCGCGAACAGCTCAAACGCCTTCGGATGCACGCCCCAGAACGCGAAGAACTCGATGCCGTGCTTTTGATACGCGAGGATCTCCGCCTCAAACTCCGGCTCATGTTTCTCGCGCCAGTCGTAAGCGACTCGCTTCAGTCCGAGCCCCACAACCATCTGCGCACGCTGCTCGGGCGTGCGTTGTTTCGCATCAAACGGAACGATGCACCACGCATCGAGATTCGCTAGGTCGTAGAGCCCGTGAGGCTTTTCCGTCTGCGCACAGAGCGGCGCAAACGATGAGATGAGGAGAAAGAGAAGGCGCAGTTTTTTCACTCCGGAGCATACCGGAGCGGGCGCGCATCCTTAGCGAGGGTCTTTGAAGGCGATTCCTCTTGCTGCGATGCGGCGTTTTTCCCCACGAATAACGAACGATGCATTCGCCCACTCTTGAGTCTCCGCTGCCGCCTTCGCCTGGGGCCAAGTCGGTCTATTTGAAGGACCTCGATTTTGGCGTGCTCGCACAGTGCATTCATTGCGGGTTGTGTTTGCCCACCTGTCCTACCTACGACGACACGAAGCTCGAGCGCCATAGCCCGCGCGGGCGGATCCAACTCATGAAAAATGTCGCGGAGGGGCGGCTGGATGTGACGCCGACTTTCGCGGAGGAAATGTATTTTTGCCTCGGCTGCCTCGCGTGCGAAACGGCGTGTCCGGCGGGCGTGGACTACACGCGGATGTTTGAGGAAGCGCGCGGCGACATCGAGCGCACGGGCGTGCTGAATACCGAGAGCCGCTCGTGGATTCGCGGGCTGCTCCTGCGCGGCGTCTTCACGCGTCCGTGGCTGCTGCGGCTCATCGGGCGCGGCATGTATCTTTACCAAACGAGCGGCGCGGAGTGGCTCATGCGCAAGTTCGGGCTCATCCGACTCGCGCCGAAAAACCTCCGCGAGCTAGAGCCGCTCGCGCCGCGCATCCGTCCCGATTTTTCCGACGACCTCATCAGCGAAATCGAAACGCCCGATGCCAAAGCCCGCGCCCGTGTGGGGATGCTTACGGGATGCGTGCAGGACCTCACTTACTCGCACGTGAACCGCGACACCGTGGACGTGCTCCTCGCGAACGGCTGCGAGGTCGTCACACCGCGAATGCAGCATTGCTGCGGCTCCCTGCACGGCCACAACGGCGAAATCGAAATCGCAAAAGACATGGCGCGCCGCAATATCGACGCGATGGAGCGAAGCGCCGGCTCACTCGATGACCTCGACGCCATCCTGACCAATGCCGGCGGCTGCGGCTCGCATCTGAAGAACTACGATCACCTTCTTCACGACGATCCGCGTTACGCCGCGCGCGCCGTTCAGTGGTCGGGAAAAGTGAAAGACATCCACGAGTTTCTCATCTCGCTCGGCGTGGTGAAACCGACACATTCGCTCGCTGAACCGAACGGCAAACCGCTTGAAATCACCTACCACGAAAGCTGCCACCTTTGCCACGGTCAGAAGATTACCAAACAACCGCGCGACCTGCTCAAACTCATCCCCGGCGTAAAGCTCATCGAACTCCCCGAAAGCTCGTGGTGCTGCGGGAGCGCGGGCGTTTACAACATTACCCAGCCAGAAATGAGCATGAAGTTGCTCGAACGCAAAATGGGCAACATTGCGAAGACAAAAGCCTCGGTGGTCGCCAACGGGAATCCTGGCTGCTCCGTGCAGCTCGAGTTTGGCACGCGCAAGCACGGCAATGATGTCGAGATCGCACACCCGATGACGCTTCTCGCGCGGTCGTATCGTGGGGAAAGACAATGAGGTTTCCTGAATTAGTATTTCCTTTTTCCACGCCGACGCTGCCCAATAATTACGAACACACTCATGCCGAATCTCGTCCAAGACATCTCCGCTTTCATCGCACCCGAGCGTGTTCTTCACAGCCGCGAAGACCTGTTGGCCTACGGCTACGACGGGACGGCGGCGCTCCACGGCGTTGCCGCCGCCGTCGTGATGGCGCGGACCACCGCCGAGGTACAGGCACTCGTGAAATATTGCGCCGAGCACGGCATCGCCGTCGTCGGGCGCGGCAGCGGCACGGGTCTCAGTGGCGGCAGCGTGCCCTCGAATGGCTGCGTCGTTTTGTGCCTCACGCAGATGGATAAAGTGCTGGAGCTGGATGAGAAAAACCTGACCATCCTCGTCGAGTGCGGCGTCATTACCGCGAAGGTCGCGGAGATTGCCGATGGCGCCGGGCTCCTTTATCCGCCGGACCCCGGCTCCATGCGAATCAGCACCATCGGCGGCAACGTCGCGGAGAACAGCGGCGGGCTGCGCGGGCTAAAGTACGGCATCACCCGCGACTATGTCATGGGAATGGAAGTGGTGCTCGCAGACGGCTCGCTCGTGTGGCTCGGGAACAAGTGCGTCAAAGACGTGGCGGGCTATTCGATGAAAGACATCTTCATCGGCAGCGAGGGCACGCTCGGCATCATTACGAAGATTTTGCTCAAGCTCGTCCCGCGTCCGCAGGCAAAGAAAACTATGCTCGCCACCTACTCGCGCATGGACGCCGCCGCCGACACCGTCTCCGCCATCATCGCCGCGAAGATCATCCCTTGCACGCTAGAGTTCCTCGATAAAATCACGCTCAACTGCGTGGAAGACTACGCCAAAATCGGACTCCCTCGCGACGCCGAGGCCATCCTGCTCATGGAAGCCGACGGACACCCCGCCGCCGTCGAAGACCAAGCCGCGAAGATGGTCGAGATCGCCAAACAGTGCGGCGCGACGGATGTGCAAATCGCCCGCGATGCCGACGAGGCCACGCGCCTCGCCAGCGCCCGCCGCACCGCGTTCAGCGCGCTGGCCCGTGTGTCGCCGACAACTATCCTCGAAGATGCCACCGTTCCCCGCAGCGAGCTGGCAAAAATGATCCGCTTCGTCCAAGAAGTTGGCGTGCGTCATCGGCTAAAAATCGGCACTTTTGGCCACATGGGCGACGGCAATTTGCACCCTACATTCCTCACCGATGAAAAGAACCTCGACGAGATGGCACGCGTAGAAATCGCGATGAAAGAAATCTTCGACTTCGCGATTTCACTCGGTGGGACGATCACTGGCGAACACGGGGTCGGCCTTGCGAAGAAGCCCTTCCTCCCCGCCGCCATCGGCGAGGCAAGTCTCGGCCTGATGAAGAAGCTCAAAGCCGCACTGGACCCGAAGGGCATCCTGAATCCCGGGAAGATTTTCGATTAAAGCGCCGCTTACTTGTGGGCGACTGCGGTGATGGGGCGCTCGCTGAGTTGATTCAGGATTGGCGCGGGCCAGATTCCGAGCACGAAGACCAGCGCAACTAGGCCGCCGACGAAGAGGCGCGTGAGCGGGCCGACGGTGATGGGTGTGCGGTCGGTGGGTTCGTCCCAATACATCGCGGCGATCACTTTAAAATAGTAGTAGAAGCCTGCGCCGACGCCGAGGATGCCGACGCCGATGAGTGCGTATTGCCCGGCTGCGACGGCGCTTTTGAAGACGAGGAACTTGCCGAGGAATCCGGCGGTGAGCGGGATGCCCGCGAGGCTGGCGATGGCGACGGTCATGGCGAATGCGAGGAACGGGTTGCGCTTGCCGAGTCCGGCGAAGTGCCGGATGTCGTCGCCGCGTGATTGGCGGGCGACGGTGATGAGGACGAGGAAGGAAAGCAGGGTCATCACAAGGTAGCCAGCGAGGTAAAAGCTGATGGCTTCTTTTGCGCCAGCGGGGTCGGCGGAGAGCGCGGCGCAGGCGATGAGCAGGTAGCCTGCGTGGGCGATGCTGGAGTAGGCGAAGAGGCGCTTCAGATTGTCCTGCGGCATGGCGGTGAGGTTTCCGTAGAGCAGTGTGAGGATTGCGAGTAGGACGAGGGCGGCGACGACTTTTCCGCGCACGGCTGGGATGGCGAGGAAGACTTCGAGCACGCGGACTAGGACGATGAAGCCAGCGGCTTTGCTGCCGACGCTGAGGAACGCGGTGACGGGCGTCGGGGCGCCTTGGTAAACGTCGGGAACCCAGAGCTGGAAAGGGGCGGCGGCGATTTTGAATCCGAGCGCGACGAGCACGAGCATGATGCCGAAGAGCAGCGCGTGTTCATTTCCCACGAGCGGTCCGCCAGCGGCGAATCCGGCGACGAGCGCGGCTTTTACTTTGTCGAGGTGGGTGTGGCCGGAGAGTCCGAAAATCCAAGTGACTCCATAGACGAGGAAGCCGGTGCTGAGTGCGCCGAGGATAAGGTATTTGACGCCTGCTTCGAGCGATTGCTCGTGCTTCCGCATGTAGGCGACGAGGACGTAGAAGCCGATGGTGACAAGCTCCAGCGCGACGAAGATGAGGATGAAATCAACCGCCGACGCCATGAACATGAGTCCCGCGCAGATGAAGACGGGCAGGCAGTAAAACTCGCCAGTCCCGCGTCCTTCTTCGGTGCCGGGGATGAACTTCGCGAGCACGCTGCGATACTCCAGCGCCATGACGAGGACGATGGCGGTGGTGGCGAGGGCGATGCGTTTGAAGAGCATCGCGGTGGCATCCACGGCGTAGAAATTCCACATGCTGCCCGCTGCCGGATTCGCAGGCGGCGGGGTGGTGAAAAAGGAGAATCCGACAAGCGCGAGCAACACGGCGATGGCGTAGCGAGCCATGTGCGAGCGGTCGGCGCGTGTGCTGAATGCTTCGGCGAAAAGCATGAGCAAGCCGAGGACGAGGACGGCGATTTCGAGCGTGATGGCTGGGATGATTTGTTGCATGGGCTAGTTGGCTTGCGCGTTCGGGGATGTTGCGGTAGTGGTGCGCGTATGACTGTTGAAAAATTCAAACAAACTTGGCACGCGCAACCTTTCGTTCCGTTTCGCATTCATTATCCCGGCGGGAGTCCGGTTGACGTTCCTCATCCTGACTTCCTGCACATGTCGCCGACTGGGCGTATCGCCCACGTTTCTTTGGCAGACGAAAGACTCATCCATATCGACGTGGCTTTGATTACTGCGATGGAGGAACTTCAGCCAGCGGTGCATTAAATTCCTCACTTTCCAATGAGCGCCTCCACGCTTGGTTGGATGAAGTTGAGCATGGATTTCGGCCAGAGTCCGCCGACCATAAGCGCCGCGAGCAGGAGGATGACACTCCATTTTATGCTGCACGATGGGTCTTTGAATGCGGCGACGTTGGCTTGCGGTTCGCCTTGGAAGATTTGCCGGTAGGCGCGGAGCATATAGACGGCGCTGATGACGACGCCCCATAGTCCGCAGACGGTGGCGAGCTGGATGCTGCTGAAGTCGAGCGTGGCGGCGGGTCCGGCTTTGAAGGCTCCGAAGAAGACCATCGCTTCGCTGGCGAAGTTTGCAAAGCCGGGTAGGCCGATGCTGGCAAATGCGGCCATGCCGAATGCGTAGCCGAGGAACGGTGCCTTTTTCGCGATGCCGCCGAGGCTGGTGAATGCGAGCGATGGCGAGGTTTGCCGCAGGTAGCCGCACATAGCGAAGAGCGCGGCGATGCTGAGCCCGTGCCCGAGCATCAGCAGCGATGCGCCGGTGATGCCGATGGCGTTGCCCGCTGCGATGCCGAGGAAGATGTAGCCCATGTGCATGACGGACGAGTAGCCGAGCATCCAGTCGAGTTTCTTCTGCGCGATGGTGACGAGGCCGATGTAGAGGATGTTGGCGACGAGCAGGACAAGGAGGAGGTTCATCCAGACTTTCGCGCCTTCCGGCAGCAACGGGACGGCAATGCGGATGAGGCCGTAGAGGCCGAATTTTTTCAACACGCCCGCGTGGAGCATCGCCGCGGGCGTGGGAGCGGCGGCGTAGGCGGGCGCGGCCCATGAGTGAAACGGGAAGAGGGAAATGAGCACGCCGAAGCCGACGAGCAGCCAGATGTAGATGCCGCCTTGTTCTGCGGCTGGGATGAGGTGCCGCGCTTTGGTCATCTCGATCATGTCAAAGGTGCGAGCGCCTTCGGGGAATGCGAGATACAGTTTAGCCAGACCGACGAGCAGGATCATGCTACCGACGGCGAGGTAGATGGTGATTTTCCACGCAGCGACTTGCCGTTCCCCTTGGCCCCAGATGCCGATGAGCAGGAACGTCGGGATGAGCGCGAGTTCGTGGAAGGCGTAGAAAAAGAACATGTCCACCGAAGCAAACGCGCCCGCCGCGCCGCCGCTGATGAGCAGCACGCAAGCGTAGAAAAGGTTCTCCCTTTTCTCGATCTTCGGCGTCACCCACACGGCGGCGACGGTGACGATTGCGGTGAGCAAGAGCATGACGAGCGCAAGGCCGTCCGCGCCAAACGTGAGATTGAGCCCCCACTCCGGCGCGACGGCCCAAGTGGAGCCGTAAGCAAACCCGCCGCGATAGCCGCACATGGCGACGATGGTGAGCGCGAGTTGCGTCCACGCGGAGAGCAGCGCGCTCTTGCGAGCCGGTGCGCCACATGCGATGGCGATGGCGTTGAGGATGGGCAGTAAGACGATGAAATTAAGAACGGTCATTTAGTTCTTCGAGGTAAAGTGAACGATGGCCGCGATAACGGCGACGACCACGAGAGCGATAAGTGCGTAGAGCATCCAAGGTGATGAAGCGGCCATATTATTTGAAAACGACGAACCAAATCAGCCCGACGACGCCGAGCCCGAATACGAATGAATACCCCTGCACATTCCCAAATTGGAGGAGCCGGAAAAGGAACCCGACACCCCACGCCGCCATGCCCGCGAGCCGGACGATTCCGCTGATGAGCGAGTCCACCGCGTTGGCGATGTACGCCAGCACGTCTTGCGTCCCGGCGACGATGGCTCCGTAGATTTCGTCGAGGTAAAACTTGTTGCGGAAGGCGGAAACGCGGATGGGGTCCTTGTCTTTCCCGCTGTAAATCTTGAAGGCAATAGCGGTGCCGACGGCAAATGCGATGGTCGCCGGGATGGCAATGTTCCAGTGGAAATGCTGGTGCGCCGAGAAAAACCATTTCTCCGGGACAAAACCGGCGATGACGCTCAGCACCGCGAGAATCAGCAGCGGGACCGTCATCCGGGCAGGGCAGTCATGACCGTGATGCGCAGCCTCGGTGCGGGGCTTACCAAGGAAAGCGACCACGAAAAGCCGCGTCATGTAAAATGCGGTGAGGACCGCGACGCAGAGGCCTATAATGTAGAGCGGTGTGCTCTTTTCACTTGCCGCGGCGAGAATGGAGTCCTTCGACCAGAATCCCGCCAGCAACGGGAATCCTGTGAGCGCCGCAGTGCCGATTGCGAAGGTCACTGTCGTCTTCGGCATGTGTTTGGAAAGGCCGCCCATTTTCCAAATATCCTGCTCGTGGTGCAGCGCGTGGATGACTGCACCTGCGCCGAGAAAGAGCAGCGCTTTGAAAAATGCGTGCGTGAATAAATGGAACATCGCTGGTCCGCCGCTCGGGTCGGGCGCGAGGCCGATTGCCATGACCATGTAGCCGAGTTGCGAGAGCGTGCTGTATGCGAGGATGCGCTTGATGTCGTCCTGCTGCGTGGCCATGAGCGCAGCCAAGATGCTGGTGATGGCACCGATCCACGCAATGATGAGCGCCGCCGCTGGCGACAAGCCGATGAGAAACGCAATCCGCGCCAACATGAACACACCCGCCGCAACCATCGTCGCCGCATGGATGAGCGCGCTCACGGGCGTCGGGCCTTCCATCGCATCGGGCAGCCATGTGTGCAGGGGAAATTGCGCGCTTTTTCCCATCGCACCGCAGAAGACGAGCAGGATGGCCGCTGTCAGGAACATCGGGTTCGTGGTGAGCGTGCCTGTCGCAGCTTCGAGCCCCTTAAAGGTGACGGTGCCCGCCGTGCTCCACAGCATCAGGATTCCGAGCATGAAGCCGAAGTCGCCGATGCGGTTCATCATGAACGCCTTGTTCGCCGCCTTGCCCGCCGCATCCCGCGTAAACCAATGGCCGATGAGCAAGTAGCTGCTCACGCCGACGAGTTCCCAAAAGATGAACATCATCGCGAAATTATCCGCCAGAACGATGCCGAGCATGGAGAACATGAACAGCGAAAGATGCCCAAAGAACCGCGCCTTCGACTCGTCATGCTCCATGTAAACCGTGCTATAAAGATGCACTAGAAACCCGATGCCCGTGACCACGAGTAGCATGACCTGGCTCAAATGATCGAGCTGCACGCCGATGGGGATTTGAAGTCCCGGTATATCGATCCAGAGGACGAGTGTATGCGTCGGAGCCAGCGTGAATGCGCATAAGCTCCCCACCAGTCCGAAGAACGCGGACATTGTGGAAACGGTCGCCGCCGTCCCGTGATTCTTGCGAAACACAAAAAGGATGAGCACCGCTGTGATGAGCGGATTCAGGAGAATGAACCACGGGATGATTTCGTTATTGTTCATCGATTAAAACTTGAGCGTGGTGATGTCCTCGACGTGCGTCGTCTGCCGGGCGCGGTAAAGGGCGACGATAATCGCGAGCCCCACAGCCACTTCCGCCGCCGCGACGGTGATGATGAAAAAGGTGAGCACCTGCGCATTGAAATTCGGCAGGCCATCCGCGCCGACATTGAATCGGCTGAACGCCACGAGCGAAAGGTTCGCGGCGTTGAGCATCAGCTCCAAGCACATGAAAATGATGATGATATTCCGTCGGAGCAGGACGCCCGCGAAGCCGATGCTAAAAAGCAGTCCGCTGACGAGCAGGTAATGGTTGAGAGTCAGGGTCATTTCAGTTCGCGTTTGGAGATGACGATTACGCCGATAGTGGCGACGAGGATGAGCACTCCGATGACTTGGAAAGGCAACGTGTGCAGAGAGAAAAGCGTCTCACCGACATGCTGCAAATCATTGAGCGATTCGCCGACGGGCAGTTTGAGTTCCGGGAAAGGCTTGTCGCCCCGAGGATGCGAGCCAAGCACGCCCACAAGCTGCGCCGCAAACGCCAGAGCCACGAGCGCTCCGCCGCCAATGGCCAGCTTGTTGAATTTGCGCCGCTGCTCCGCTTTGAGGTCGAGGAGCATGATGATGAATAGGAACAGCACCATCACCGCGCCCGCATAGACGACGACTTGGATGCTCGCGAGAAAGTAGGCATCCAGCCCCACATACAGCGCCGCGAGACAGAAGAAGCTGACCACCAAGCTCATCGCCGAAGCGACCGGGTTGCGGTTCGCGACGACGGCGATGCCGAAGCCGAGCATGAGGATGGAAAATAGGTAGAAGAGAATCGGGTTCATTTATTTCTCCGGGTTCCATTTGTGAACGAGCCCTTTGAACACTCCGCCCAGCTCGTACAGTTTCGCTTTGTCATGGACCATTTCGGCGCGGGTGATGCCGGTGATGGCGTAGTCTTTTCGTAGGAAGATGGCTTGCTCGGGGCAGACTTCTTCGCACATGCCGCAGTAAATGCAGCGGATCATATCGATCTCAAACTCGGCGGGGCGCTTTTCGACTTTGGCGAATTTGTCGTCCGCCGGAATTTCCATCGGCTTGATGGTGATGGCGCGGGGCGGGCAGATGAATTCGCAGAGCTGGCAGGCGACGCAGCGTTCGCGGTCGTGCTCGTCTTTGACCAGCGTCGGAGCGCCGCGATAGTGCTCGGGAAGCTCGGAATCCCAAGTCTCCTCGGGATACTGCATGGTGACTTTCGTCTCGCCCTTCATCATTTTTTTGAAATGACCGAAGGTGATCTTGAGTCCGTTCAGGATGCTCGGCAGGTATGCCTTTTCTTTGAATGTCAGCTCGGGACGTGGGACGATATAGGCCATGTTAGTTGCTGGTAAATGCGAGCACTGCGGCGGCGAGGAAGATGTTGGCGAGGGCGATTTCGAAGAGGTAGAGCCAGCCGAGTTTCATCAGTTGATCGAAGCGGAAGCGCGGGAGCGTCCAGCGGACCCAGATGAAGAAGACGAGGATGACGGCCACTTTTCCGAAGAAGGCGGTGATGTTCACGATGCCCCAAACCCAGTCAGGGAGCGCGTGGAGGAAGCTCAGCCCGCCGACTCCGTTGCCGTCGGGGATGAGCGGGATGTGCCAGCCGCCGAAGAAGAAGACGACCATCAGCGCACTGCCGACAATCATCGCGGCGTATTCGCCGAGGAAGAAGAGCGCGAATTTCATCGAGCCGTATTCGGTGTGGTAGCCGGCGACGAGTTCGGTTTCGGATTCGGGCATGTCGAACGGGAGGCGGTTGGTTTCTGCGAAGACAGCGATCATGAAGATGATAAAGCTGATCGTGAGCGGGATGAGCATGAGCCAGCGTTCCGTGCTGAGTCCGTTGCCCCAAAGCGGGAGCAGGAGCCAGCCGTTGTCGGCCTGATATTGCACGAGGTCGCTCAGGTTCATGCTGCCGAAAAGCATGAGCACGGGGATGATGCTGAGTCCCATCGACAGCTCGTAGGCGATCATTTGCGAGCTGCTTCGGATGCCGCCGAGGAACGGATATTTGGAGTTCGACGCCCAGCCCGCGAGGACGATGGCATACACGCTGCAACCCGTGACGGCGAAGATTCCGAGCACGCCGACGTTGACGTTGGCGATGACCATTTTCTCCCCAAACAGCGAGCTACCGAATGGGATAAACGCCAGCGAAACGAGCGGCAACATGGCGAGGCACGGAGCGAGCCAGAAATAGAAATGCTTCACGCCAGCCGGGGTGAAGTCTTCCTTGAGGATGAACTTCATCGCGTCGGCAATCGGCTGGCCGAGACCGCCGAGGAAGAGCTGCAAGTCTTTCTTAAAACCGAGCAGCGTCGTCGGGAACCCAGTGCGGTTTGGCCCGACGCGATCCTGAATGGCGGCGCTGACGCGGCGCTCGGCGTAAACCGTGTAGCTGACGAGCGGAAGCACGACGCCGAAAATCACGAAGAGCGACTTTCCGGCTGCCCAGAGAATCATTTCCCACGGAATACTGTCGAAGAATGCGAGTGTGGTCATGGAAGTGTGATGTCCACACCGAGGTCACCGATGCGGCTGAGTGTGAGCCCGGCGAGCGCGGGTGTTTCTTGGGCCATTGCTTTGAAGACGTCGTCGATGTTGTGCAGCCCGTTGCTGCCGTTGATGGCCAAGATGAGGTCGCGCAAAATCTCCCAATCATCACGGGCGCTGCCGGGGGCGACGACTGCGCGGTTGAGACGCTGGAGGCGCGATTTCAAATTGATCATCGAGCCGCGTTTCTCGCACCAGGCTGCTGCGGGGAGCACGACATCAGCTTTTGCAGTCGTTTTGTTGGGCAGGATGTCGGCGGCGATAATCGTATCGAGCTTGGCGATATCTTCCTCGGTGAGCCCGGCTTTGGTCGCATCTTCGCCGAGCGCGATGAGTGCGGAAATGCTGCCGTCTTTCACCCCTGCGACGATCTGCGCCAGTTGGCCGGTGGCGACTCCGAGCAGCTTTGCGCCGGTCGTGTTTGGGTTGCGGTCGGCAGCGATGAGCATCCCGTCTGCTTCTCCCGTGCGGGGTAAAATGTCCACCTTTGCTCCGAGGATGGTCGCTAGACGTTTGACGAGGAAGAGTTCCTCATTCGTCGCCCGTCCGCTGGCGATGATGGCGACGCGACCTGCGTTCCGCTTAAGCGCTTCAGCGGCGAGATTGAGCGCCTGTTGCCAGCTCGATTTTTCACCACCGAGTTGCGGGCGGACTTCCGGTAAAGTGAGCCGCGCAGGACTGCTCACGAACTTGAAGTTCAGCCGGTGCGAGTCGGGCAACCAGCAGCCGTTCACCGCCTCGTTGTCGCGCGGTGTGATGCGGTAGATGACGTTCTCCCGCGAACTGATCGTGATGTTGCTGCCAGTGCCGCAGTTCACATCCACCGTCGATGTGTCCTTCAGGAACCACACCCGCATTTTGAAGCGGAAGTCCGACGAAGTCAGCGCACCGACCGGGCAAATGTCCACCGTGTTCAGCGAGTAATTGTGGTCGAGAATCCGATCGGGATGCGCCGCGATGCTGTTAAACGTCCCGCGATCCACGATGCCGAGCACGTCGTCATTCGCGACCTCTTTCATAAAGCGGATACAGCGCGTGCAAAGGATGCAGCGCTCCGCATCCAGCGTGACCCTAGGCCCGAGTTCCACGGACTTGGGCTTCTTCACCTTGCGCTCCAAGAACCGCGACGACGCATTGCCGTGGTCCACGGAAAACTCCTGCAACTTGCACTCGCCAGCCTGGTCGCAAATCGGGCAATCGAGCGGGTGATTGATGAGCAAGAACTCCATCACGCCCTTCCGGCTCTCCAGAACCATCGGCGAGTTCGTGCGGATGCCCATCCCCTCGCTCACGTCCTGTGCACATGAAATCTGCGGACGCGGAATCCAGCCAATCTCGGGCTTCCCATCCGCACCGATGATCGGCTTGCGGTCCGGCGTCATCTTCGGCGAGCCCAGTTCGACGAGACACATCCGGCAATTCCCCGGCGAGGTCAGCTTCGGGTGATAGCAGTAATGCGGGATGAGTTTCTCAGCCTGCCGACACGCCTCAATGACGCGCGTGCCTTTAGGAAATTGCAGCCAAACGCCGTCGATTTGGACATTGATCATTTGCACAGGTGCAGCGGTTTCGGTGGACATCGGAAATTATCGGGTAGCTGCGGGTGCCATGACTTCTTTGGAGTTCCCCCGCGGCGCTGGCACAGCCTCGATTGTTTCGTTCTGCTGCAACTCCGTCGTATTGTATTCCGGCGGCATGGGCGGTGGGAGTGGCTTGGTGGCCTTCACCGCAAATTCCTCCGGGAACTTCGCCAAGAAACTCTGCGTCGGCCACGAACACGCTTCGCCGAATGCGCAGATCGTCTTGCCTGCGATGTTGTCCGCCACGTTCTTCAGCGTCGCAGGGTCTTTCTCCGTCCCGCCGCCGGCCACGATTCGGTCCGTGATCTTCCGCATCCACTGCGCACCCTCGCGGCATGGCGTACACTGCCCGCAGCTCTCGTGCGCGTAGAACTCGTTCACGTTATTCAGCGCCCAGACCATGTCACGCGAATCGTCCATCACGATTACCCCGCCGCTGCCCGCCATCGAGCCGCATGCGGCCATCGTGTCGAAATCCATCGGGATGTCTTCCAGCCCGATTTCGCGGTCCTTGAGTTTGTAGCGTTCCCCTGCACGCAAGACTTTTGCCGACGAGCCGCCGGGGATCACCGCCTTGAGTTTGCGCCCGTCCTTCATGCCGCCGCAGACTTCGTTAATCAGCTCGCCGAGCGTGATGGAGCCGACTTCCACTTCGTAATAACCAGGCTTCTTCACATCGCCCGACACACACAGGATTCGCGTGCCCGTGTTGTTCGGTTTGCCCAGCTTTGCGTAGCCCGCGCCGGTCATCTGGATGATGTGCTTCACGTCGCACAGCGTCTCCACATTGTTCACAATCGTCGGGCACTGATACAGCCCGAGCACCGCCGGGAAATACGGCGGCTTGATGCGCGGATACGCCCGTTTTCCTTCCAACGATTCAATGAGCCCCGTCTCCTCGCCGCAGATGTAAGCACCCGCGCCGCGATGCACGTAAATCTCACAATCAAAGCCCGTCCCCAGCACATTCTTGCCGAGAAACCCACGCTTCCGAGCCTCCGCCAGCGCCTTCTCCAAAATCTGCGCACCCTCCGGGAACTCCCCGCGAATGTAGATGTATGCAAGGTTCGCACCCACCGCGAAGCACGAGATGATCATCCCCTCAAGCAACTGATGCGGGTCTTGGTGAATGATATACCGGTCCTTAAAAGTCCCCGGCTCCGACTCATCCGCATTGCAGATCAAATACGTCGGCTTCGGCCCACCGCGCTTGATAAAGCCCCACTTCACCCCGCACGGAAAACCCGCTCCACCACGCCCACGCAACCCCGACGCCTTCACCTCCGCCACGATTTCATCCGGCTTCATCGCCAGCGCCTTTTTCAACTCCGCGTAACCGCCGTGCTTCAAGTAGCACTCGATGTCCGGCGTGTATCCCGCCACGTCGATATTCTTAAAAACGACACGCTTTTCGCGCGGATGCGGCGGCAGCACTTTCGGCAACGTCGCATCGCTCTTCGTCACCCCGAGAAGGTCCGCCGCTTTCTCCAGCGAAATGTTCTCCTTAAAATTGTCATTCACCATCGCCACCGGGGCCGAACCGCACGATGCGAGACACTCCACAAACTCCATCGACACCTTCCCGTCCGCCGAAATCGCAATCGGATTCCCATGCCCCGGATTGTGCGGATGCCCATGATCCGTCGTCTTCTTCTGCCCCTCCAAAAACCCCGCCAAATCAATCCCCGCCGCCTTCGCCACCCGCTCCCGCAGCTCATACGCCCCACCCAGCGCACAAGAAAGCGTCCGGCAAATCCGGATATGCGTCGCCCCTGCAGGCTGCCTGCGGAACATCGGATAAAACGTCACCAACTCCAGCACATTGATCGGCTGAAGCTCCAGCTTCGCCGCAATCCACGAAACCCCCGCATCCGAAACAAACCCAAACTGCTCCTGCCACAAGTGCAGTAGCGGAAGCGAAGCCGAGCGCTTGCTCGCAGGGTAATGCGAAATCGCCTCATCAATCTTGGCCAAAAAGTCGGCAGGTAGTTCCATAAAAGTCAGAGTTTCTTTTCCGGTAGTTTCGCCCCGGTGTTTGGAGCTTTTGCTTCGTCGGCGTTTTGCGGCACCGCCGCTCCGAATTGCGGGATGTCGCCCGACATTTTCCCTTCTACAAAGTGCAAGACGAGCTCCTTGCCGTCCTGCACATAGATCATCCGTTCGCCTTCAAATTCCTTTACCGCAGGCCGAGTGAGCGTGAACTTTTCCACCCGCACCGGCTGCCCGAGCACGCTCTCCACTTCTTTTGGCGTCAGCCCCCGCTGGTTCTTCTCTGCCGCCGCCTGCATCCGCTTCACAGTCTCTATATTTGCAGGGGCTATCCGCTTTTCACAGCCCGAAAATGCGGACGCAAAAGCAGCAGCCGATAGCGCAAATGTGAGTGCGGTTTTGTACACTCTCGGGAATAGACCGGACGCCAGAAAGCAAGGCAAGTCCTCTTTGTGAAATTTTTCACAAGCTTTGAAAGAAACAGGAAAGTAAGCCGTCGCAGCAAAGCTGCACGTATTTTTAAAAGCTCCAACTTCCGACTGAAAGTTGGAGCGGGCGAAGAGATTCGAACTCTCGACATCTTCCTTGGCAAGGAAGTGCTCTACCAACTGAGCTACGCCCGCATTAACGAGGCGCGGACTTTAGGATTACCGGCCAATGAGACGCAAGGAGTTTTTGGAAAAATTATTCGTTTTACGCCCGTTTTACTGAATTAACGAGGGCGTTCACCCCGCCAACAATTACGTCCGAGCAATCATTGAACACCGAACACATCACACCAGTGCGCCGACCACTTTTAACGGGTCATGCGAGGATCGCCGCTCGCTTCCGCAGTCATTCACGGGGCAATCCGCACGTTCAGACCAAGAGCGATATTCACAGTCGCCCGACCCGTTCTGCTCCGATCTCCGGAAATAATCTTCGCCAATCATTCGTGTCTGGTTCTCCGTTTGCTTATGGACGGACAAGAATGAACCGAATCGCGCGCCTTACCGCATCTAATCCTGATTTTCCCGCCGGAATCCGTCCAACAAATGGTCAAACAATCTTGAGGACAATTCTTGACGTGCAGGACATATCGCCGCTTTACTTCGTGACTCTGCAAACCCAGCATCTTCATAATTATCATAATTTTTACGCCTTAGCAGATGAACCAAAACTCCGACAGCGCTCAACAGCAGCAGATTCCCGACGGCAACGCCGCCGCGCTCGCCCCCGAAGCTGCGTTTATTCTCCCCTTTACCCAGCCAAAGACGAAGCGTGACCGCTCGCTCCCCGACCGAATCGTGCGGACCAGTCTTCTCTGCGACGCAGCGGTCGTTCTTTACTCGTTGCTGATCTCGTTTTGGGTCCGATTTCAATCTCCGATTCAGGAAATCGGCGTGCCCGACATAATGACCCTGAGAGACTACACGGGCTACATCGTATTCGGCGCGTTGCTGCAAATCTTTGTGCTCGCGTGGTTCGGCCTCTACCAAAGAGGCACGCTCCTGCGCTTCCGGTTTGTCTCTTGGCAGATCGTCAAGAGCGTCATGTTATGGACCGCTGGATTCCTCCTCATCACTCTCGTCTTCCGCTTCATGCCGCCGATTTCCCGGCTCTACGTCGGCATCGCGGCCGTCGTCTCGATTTCCTCATTGCTGCTCTGGCGCTTCGCATTTCACTTCTTCCTTCAACGTTCCTCCGCAGTCTCCAATCTCCGCCAACGCATCCTGTTCGTCGGCTGGAACGAAGAATCCGAGCGCCTCACCCAGACCTTCTCGGGAGACTCCGGCAGCGCTTACGAAGTCATCGGCTGCGTCTCCCCGATGCGCTCCTCTCGCTTCAACAAAAGGCCACCCTCGCAGATTCGCATCCTCGGCGACTACCAACACATCGAGCATGCCATCGAGCACCACGGCGCGGACATCGTCGTCCTCACCGACGTGACGAGCGTGAAAGAAGATGTCGTCTCCCTCGCGAACCTCTGCGAGCGCGAAATGGTCCAGTTCAAACTCATCCCTTCCTATTTCCAAATCCTCGTCTCCGGCCTCCACCTGGAGACCGTTAGCGGAATCCCAATCTTGGGTGTCTCCCGGTTGCCCCTAGACCGGTTCTCAAATATCGCCATCAAACGCGCCATCGATATATTTGGAGCTCTCGTCGGAATCATCCTCTTCGCGCCCCTCATCGCCCTCTTTGCCTTCATCGTCTGGCTAGAGTCTCCCGGCCCCGTATTCTACCGCCAACGCCGCTGCGGGCTCAACGGGATGGTATTCGACATCATTAAAATTCGCTCCATGAAAATCGACGCCGAGAAAGGAACGGGCGCGCAGTGGTGTGTAAAAAACGATACCCGTCGCCTCCGCATCGGAGCCTTCATGCGCAAGTGGAACATTGATGAACTCCCTCAATTCTGGAACGTCCTCAAAGGTGAAATGAGCCTCGTCGGCCCCCGCCCCGAGCGCCCCGAGCTCATCAAAAACTTCAAACACGAAATCCCTCACTACCAAGCCCGCCACAACGCCAAGCCAGGAATGACCGGTTGGGCCCAAGTAAAGGGCTGGCGCGGCGACACGGACCTTGGCGAACGCATCAACTGCGATCTGTGGTACATGGAAAACTGGAGCGTCATGCTGGACTTCCAAATCATGTTCCTCACCTTCTTCAAGCGCGAGAACGCCTACTAAACCCGAACGCCGCGATTGAAGAGCTAAGTGCCGTCGCCCCCGGGTGAAACTGTGCTGCTTTATTTTAGCCGAACGATTGAGTGCTGCGCGGCGCTGTATTAAATGCGGGGTGTCTCATGATTAAAAACATCCTCGTCCTCGGTGCGGGCAGTGCCGGGCTGATTGCCGCCATTACGCTGAAACGCAAAATCCCAACGCTCAGTATTCGGATTGTGCGGAGTCCGGAGCTCGGCGTAATCGGGGTTGGCGAGGGGACGACACCAAATTTTCCGGTCCACATTTTCGATTATCTGGGGATCAGCCGCGCTCGGTTTTATGCGCTGGCGGAGCCGACTTGGAAATTGGGCATCCGGTTCTTGTGGGGGCCGCGCGGGCGGTTTGACTACACGTTTGATTTGCAGATGGATAAGCACTGGATGGACCTGTCGATGCCGAATGGGTATTTTTGCGACGAGGAGTTTCGGTGCGCGAGTGTGCCGAGTGCGCTGATGCGGCACGGGAAGGCGTTCCCGAAGCAGGCGAACGGGTGCCCGAATATCCAAGGCTGGCATGCGTTTCATATTGAAAACAAAAAGTTTGTGGAGGTGCTGGAAATCGTCGCTCGCGAGAATGGCGTGGAGATTATCGACGGGAAGGTGATCGGATCGGAGCGGGTGGCGGCGGACGGTGATGTGGCGGCGGTGCAGCTCGAGGACGGACAGCGGCTGGAGGCGGATTTTTTTGTGGATTGCAGCGGCTTCCGCAGCGAATTGCTGGGGCGGGAATTGGCGGAGCCGTTTGTGAGTTTCGACCGTTCGTTGTTTTGCGACCGCGCGGTGGTGGGCGGGTGGGAGCGGACGGACGAGCCGATCCTGCCCTACACGACGGCGGAGACGATGGACTGCGGTTGGGCGTGGCAGATCGAGCACGAACACCACATCAACCGCGGCTACGTGTATTCATCGCAGGCGATCTCCGACGATGATGCGGCTGGGGAGTTTTTGCGGAAGAATCCGAAGGCGCCGAGCTCGCCGCGTGTGGTGAAGTTCCGCTCGGGGTGCTACAAACGGCAGTGGGTTCATAATGTGGTGGCGATTGGGAATGCGGGCGGTTTTGTGGAGCCGCTGGAAGCGACGGCGCTGATGATCGTGTGCGGAAATGTGCAGATGCTTTTGGAGATGATCACGCGCAGTCGGCTGTGCCCGACTCCCCAGTGGCGCGATCTTTTTAATGACCTGACGGGGCGCGGCTGGCTGGACATCCGGGACTTTCTCGCGCTGCACTATAAGCTGAATACGGCGCTGGATACGCCGTTTTGGAGGCACTGCGTAAATGATACGGATGTGAGCGGGATCGGTGCGCTGCTGGAGTTTTACGAGGAGAACGGGCCGACGGGGTTTTGCCGCTATCGCTTGCCGGATACGCGGAACGATTTCGGGGTAGAAGGCTACTTGGTGATGCTCGTAGGGAACCGCGCGCCGTATCGGGCAAAGTTCACGCCGACGGAGCTTGAGCGGGCGAATTGGGAGCGGCACCGTGCGGAGTTTAACGCGGTCGCGCAGAATGCGCTGGATGTGAGGGAGAGCCTTGCGTTCGTCCGCCATCCCGGCTGGACGTGGAATGCGGATGGCGTGGGGTGAAGGGGCAAAATGAACAATCCATTCAGTTGCAAAATGCAGCACGACCGGTGCATTTAAAGGGAGTGACCGCTTCCTTACCGAGTCCTCGCGATGCTTCAGCCGCTTCGGCGCACAAACTATTTTCGTTCCGACGCACCGGGGCGATTGCAGGCAATACGTTGCGCGATCTGGTGCGGCAGAAGGTGTTTTATTTTATGATCGTCTTTGCGCTCATCCTCATCGGGATGTCGCTGTTTTTGGTGAGCATGTCTTTTCAAGGACAGTTGCAGACGCTGATGGATGTTTCGCTCGGGGCGATGTCGGTTTTTAGTATGTTCCTCGCGGTGCTGGCGACGGCGATGCTTCTGCCGAAGGACATGGAGGACCGGACGCTCTACACGATCTTGGCGAAGCCGGTGGCCCGCTTTGAATACTTGCTTGGGAAGCTGTGCGGGGTGGCGGCGATGCTGACGATCGCGGTGGCGCTGATGACGACGTTCTTTTCCGCCATCCTCGGGGTGTGGCAGGCGCGGGAGCTGGGGCGCATCGAGGCAGAGTACCCCGCCGAGGAAATCGCACAGGCCGAGGCTGCGGGCAGGGCGGAGCCCGGCACTGCGGAAAGGATGGGACAGCAACGGGAGCTGGAGGTGTCGCGGCTGAAGGCGGCGACTTTTACGCCGACGTTGTTTGGCGGCATCGCGGTAATCCTGCTCCGAGCGATGGTGATCGCAGGGCTGACGCTGATGGTGTCGGCGTTTTCGACGTCGTGGCTTTTTACGGTGGTGGTGGCATTCATGGTGGTGCTGATCGGGTTTCTCGTGCCGGTGGCGCGGGATGTGTGGCAGGGCCAGGCGGGGATCGGTGGGGATTTGCCGGGATACTTGAAGCTGTTCCTGCTGGCGGTGACGGTGTTTTGCCCGGACATGCAGATTTTTAACGTAGTCGATGACATCGCTGCGGGCTCGGTGGTGACGAACCAGATGTTCCTGCAAACAGCGGGGCTCGGCGTGGGGTATCTGGCGGTGTATATCTTCGTGGGATATTTGTTTTTTGCATGGAGGGAGCTGTGAAGGGTCGCGCTCTGGGATTCTTGGTTTTGCTGCTCTGGGGCGTGGTGAAGCTCCCGGTGGAGACGCGCATTTCTGCGGAGCAAAAGGCGACGCGCTTCGGCGGGTTTAAGCTCACTTCCACGCTCCGCCAGCAGGCCGGTCAGGCGGGATTTATCGCTGTGCTCGGCGGGCTGCGTGCTGCGGTGGCGGACCTTCTGTGGATTCGCGCGCATGTCGCTTGGCAGAGTACGCAGTGGGGGAAAATGAAGCTGCTCTTCGATGTCTGCACGTCGCTCCAGCCGCGCCGGGTGATGTTTTGGGACAATGCCGCTTGGCACATGGCGTGGAATGCGAGCGTCTATGCGATTGAGGACAAAGCGCACGTGCCGGAGCAAGTGGAGCGCTACCGGAACCAGCAACGATACTTCAAACTCGGCGAGGACTATCTGCTTCGTGGTATCGAGAACAATCCAGACTCGTGGGAGCTCTACGACCGGCTCGGCTGGCTCTATAAAGACAAGCTGCACGACAAGATGAGGGCCGTCGCTGCTTACGATGAAGCAGCCAAGCGGCCGGGACGCCTCGATTACGTGCGGCGCAATGGCCCATACCTCCTCGCCGATGTCCCCGGCCAAGAAGCGGAGGCTTACCGGAGATTGCTCGCACTTTACCACGAGGGGGAAAAGGAATGGCTCCCGACTCTGCTGAAGCAGATTCAGCGGCTGGAGCGAAAATTAAAAATTCCCACGGAGCAAAGAGTCTATATACCACCGGAGGACCGGCTATTGCCGGACTGATGATGCGCATCGCCATATTCGGAGACATTCACTCAAACTTAGAAGCCCTTCAGGCCGTCCTCGCAGACGCTGAAGCGAACCATTGTACTCACTATGTCTGCCTCGGCGACATCGTGGGCTACGCGGCGGACCCGAAGGCGTGCCTCGACATCATCCGCGCGCTGGAATGCCCAGTCGTAAAGGGCAACCACGACGAACTCGCGTGCATGGACTACGTGCCCGACAACGTAAGCGGGCTCGCCGTGCAAGGCATCGCCCACACGCGACAGATGCTTGATGAGGAGGACGTCCACTGGCTCAATGGACTGAAGTTCGTGCGCAACGTGCGCGACTTCACCATCGTCCACGCCACCCTCGATACACCAAAACACTGGGGCTACGTCATGAACGCGCTCGATGCCGGTGCAAGCCTCAGCTACCAGCACACACCGCTCTGCTTTTTCGGCCACACACACGTCCCCCGCTACTACGTCCGCGAGACTGGCGTGCGCAGCTACGATGGGTGGGACAGCATCGGCGTCGAAATGGGGAAAAAGTATTTCGTCAACGTCGGCAGCGTCGGTCAGCCCCGAGACGGCGACTGGCGCGCAGCCTACGCGATCTACCACCCCGCCGAGCGCGACGTCGTCCTCCACCGCGTGCCCTACGATGTCGAGACGGCACAGCGAAAGATCCTCGACGCCGGCCTCCCTCCCCGTCTCGCAGAGCGGATCGGGATGGGACGGTAGATGCGTAGTGGAAAATGCCGTGCGTTCTGTTGACCACGGTTGTTTGAGTCGCTACTTTGCTCGCCATGTCCACGCAACAACTCACTACTGAAGCTATGTCACTTCCGTTGTCCGAGCGAGTCTCACTCGCACAGACGCTCTGGCAGAGCATTGATGAGGACATAGCCGATAGCGAAGAGCGCGATGCCGTCCGTGAAGCGATCCACCGGGATCAAGAGCTTTCTACTGGTGCGGTGATTGGGCGCACACACGAAGAGGTCATGCAGGCTGCGCGGCGTGCAATCGGATGCGTCTGATTTACCATCCGGATGCCGAACAAGAACTGATTGAGGCGGCTCAGTTCTATGAAAAACGCGTCCCAACACTGGGAACTCAATTTCTCGACGCAACGGACTATGCGATTGGCGTCATTCAGAAGGCCCCGGAGCGAATGGCGATTATTGATGACGATGTCAGGCACTACCTCATGCCTCGCTTCCCGTATGCCATTTATTATCGAGCTTTTTCAGACCACCTCCGCATTCTTGCTTTCAAGCATCACAGCCGCCATCCCAACTACTGGCGATACCGCCTGACTGCCTGAATCACCCAACACTCAACCAACCAATGATCATCAAACCAAAAACACGCGGCTTCATCTGCACCACAGCTCACCCGGATGGATGTGCCGCCCACATCCGCGAGCAAGTCGCATACGTTCAGCAAAAAGGCACCATCGCCGGAGCGCCGAAGCGCGTCCTCGTCCTCGGAGCTAGCACGGGCTACGGGCTCGCCAGCCGCATCGTGCCAGCGTTCGCGGGCCGCGCGGCGACGATTGGCGTGTTCTTTGAAAAGGCGGCGGAGGGCGACCGCACGGCGTCCGCTGGCTGGTATAATTCCGTCGCCTTTGAGCGCGAGGCCCATGCCGCCGGGCTCTATGCAAAGAGCATCAACGGCGATGCGTTTTCCGACGACATCAAGGCGCAGACCATCGCCCTCATCAAAGCCGACCTCGGGCAAATTGACGCCGTCATTTACTCCCTCGCCAGCCCCCGCCGCACCCACCCAAAGACGGGCGTCGTCCACAAAAGCTGCCTCAAGCCAACCGGCGGCGCTTACGTGAACAAGACCGTGGATACGGAAAAAGGCACCGTCGGCGAAGTGAACATCCTCCCCGCCACCGAAGCAGAAATCGCCGACACCGTCGCCGTCATGGGCGGCGAAGATTGGGAGATGTGGATGGACGCGCTGGCCGCCGCCGGAGTGCTCGCGCCCGGCGTCGTCACCCTCGCCTACAGCTACATCGGGCCGGAGATGACGTGGGCCATTTACCGCAACGGCACCATTGGCCGCGCCAAAGAACACCTCGAAGAAACCGCCGATCGTATCACCGCCAAACTCGCGACCCACGAAGGACACGCTTGGGTGAGCGTGAACAAAGCACTCGTCACGCAAGCCAGCAGCGCCATCCCCGTCGTCCCGCTCTACATCGCGCTGCTGTATAAAGTGATGAAGGCCAAAGGAACCCACGAAGGCACCATCGAGCAAATCTACCGTCTCTTCGCCGAGCGCCTCGCGAGTCCGCAACTCGACGAAGAAGGCCGCATCCGCATCGATGATTGGGAGATGACCGACGACGTGCAGACCGAAGTCGCCCAACTCTGGGAAGTCGTCAACACCGACAACCTCAGCATCCTCAGCGACATCGTCGGCTACCGCGCCGAGTTCCTGAAGCTCTTCGGCTTCGGCCTCCCCGGCGTGGACTACGAAGCCGAGGCAAACCCCGACCAAACGCTGCCTAGCGCCGTCTAGCACTCCTATGAGCAAAGAAGTCGCTCTCTTTGAAGAGCACGAAATCCGCCGCATCTACGACGAGAAGACCGAGACATGGTTCTTCTCTGTCGTGGACATCATCCAAGTCCTCACGCAACAGCCTGATTTCCAGACCGCCCGAAAGTATTGGAATAAGCTCAAAGAGCGACTCGCAAAGGAAGGAAATCAGTCGGTGACAAATTGTCACCGACTGAAATTACCCGCCGCCGACGGCAAAAGCTACCTCACCGACGTCGCCTCCGCTGAGACACTCCTGCGCCTCGTCCAGAGCGTCCCCAGCCCGAAGGCCGAGCCCATCAAACTCTGGCTCGCCAAAGTCGGCTATGAGCGGATGCAGGAAATCTCCGACCCCGCCCGCGCCCTCGAACGCGCCCGAGAGACTTGGCAGAAACTTGGGCGGAGCGAGAAGTGGATTCAGCAGCGGATGACGGGGCAAGAAACCCGCAACAAACTCACCGACTACTGGGCCGACCACGACATCAAAAAAGGCGACGAATACGCCATCCTCACCAACATCATCCACCAAGAATGGAGCGGCGTGAGCGTGACCGCGCACAAAGACTTGAAAGGGCTCAAAACCCAAAACCTCCGCGACCACATGAGCGAGGCAGAACTCATCTTCACCGCCCTCGCCGAACTTTCCACCCGGCAAATCGCCGAGACGCACGAAGCCACCGGAATGGCCGAGAACCAAGTCGCAGCCAAAACCGGCGGCAAAATCGCCAAGAGCGCACGACTGGAACTCGAATCCAAAACCGGCAAAAACGTCGTGACTGGCGAAAACTATCTCCCGTCGGGGCAAGGCAAAAAATTGCACTGAATGATCCGACTACTAAGCACCGATTTCGACGGCACACTCGTCGCCCACAACGCCCAACCCGCCGTGACGCCGACGCTCTTCACCGCCCTGCGGGAACTGCGCGCAAACGGCGTCCAGTGGGCCATCAATACAGGCCGCACGCTCTGGCACTCCGAGCAGGGGCTCAAAGAGTTTCGCTTCCCCATCGAGCCTGACTTCCTGTTGGTCGAAGAGCGCGACATCTACCGCAGCACTCGCAATGGTGGCTGGGAGCCGCTCGGCGACTGGAATGCCCGCGCAGCCCGCGATACCGACGAACTCTTCTCCCTCGCCGCCCCGCTCCTCGCAGAAGTGCTGCGGTTCCAAGAACGCTTCGACGGCGTGCAGGCCATCTACGACCGGGGAAACTTCATCGGCTCCGTCACCAAAACGAGCGCCGATATGGACAAGCTCTGCGCCTTCCTCGAACAACTCCGCGAGCGCCTGCCGATGTTCAATTACCAGCGCAACACCATCTACGTGCGCTTCTGCCACCACGCCTACAGCAAAGGCACCGCCCTCACCGAGCTCGCCCGCCACCTCGCGCTCACCCCCGATGAAATCTTCGCAGCCGGCGATCATTTCAACGACCTCCCCATGCTCGACGGACTCCACGCCAAACACGTCGCCTGCCCCGGCAACTCGTGCGATGAGGTGAAAAAACTCGTCCGCACCGCAGGCGGCTACATCGCCCGAGGCACCGCGAGCGAAGGCGTCGTGGAAGCACTCCGACATTTCGGCGCTTGGCCCGTAGTCAAAGCCTGATACTTTTCGCCCCATGAAAAGTGCCTACGAACTCGCGATGGAGCGCCTGCAACAGCAAGCCCCGACCAGCAAACTGACCGCCGCCCAAAAAGAGAAAATCTCCGAGCTAGACGTGCTCTACAAAGCCAAGCGCGCGGAGAAAGAACTCTTCCTCAAAGGCGAACTCGCCAAAGCCCAAGCCACCGGCGACGCCGAAACCTACGAGCAAGTCTCCCAACAACTCGTCCGCGAACTCAAGCGCCTCGAAGACGACTGCGAGGAGAAAAAAGAGAAAGTCCGCGCGAAGTAGCCGACCCACAAAGCCCGCAAGCGCGCAAGCGCCGCCTGCATCGGTCGTTTCACTCGACACGCCGCGCTCCGCCACCGAAGTTCCCGGCCGAGTGGAACCGATCATTTCAAACAGTCCTGAGCAGACCTTCGCACTAGGCCGCGACTACGCCGCAAAGCTCCGTGCGGGCGATGTCTTGGCGCTCGATGGCGACCTTGGCGCGGGTAAGACACAGTTTATTAAAGGGCTCGCCGCGGGGCTCGGGCACACGGGCGAAGTCACGAGCCCCACCTTCACGCTCGTCCACGAATACACGGGCGGAAAACTGCCGCTCTACCACTTCGACTTCTATCGCTTGGAAAGCGCGGACGAAGCCCTCCGCTTCGGCCTCGACGACTACCTCGGCGAATCCGCCATCCTCGCCATCGAGTGGGCTGGTAAGTTTCCCGCCCTCCTCCCTGCCAGCACCCGCTGGCTCCGCTTCCGCGCGGGCGACGGCGACCAGCGCACCATCGAACTTTCATGATTCTCGCCATCGACACATCCACCCCGCGCGGCAGCATCGCCCTTTTAGAAAACGACCGTCTTCTTCTCGACGAAACGTTCCCCTGCGACCGCAGCCAAAGCAGCGACCTCTACCGCCACCTCGCCCGCGCCTGCGCGCTCGCTACGCGCCTGCGCACCATCGCCATCGGCATCGGTCCCGGCAGCTACGCAGGCGTCCGCATCAGCATTGCCACTGCGCTGGGGCTGTCTCTCGCGAACGGCGCAGAACTCGTCGGCCTCGCCAGCGTCGCAGCCTTGGAAACCGACGCCCGCGAATACTTCGCCATCGGCGACGCTCGCCGCGACGCCTTCTATTTCACCCAAGTCCGCGACGGACTCTGCATCGAACCACCCCAACTCCTCGATGCCACCGCCCTCGCCGCGAAGCTCGCCGCGACTTCCCTCCCCGTCTTCTCCACCACCCCGCTTCTCCAAGCCACCATCGCCCTCCCGCGCGCAAGCATCCTCGCTCGCCGTGCCGCCAGCGGCATCGGCATCCTCGCGCGCGGCGACTTCGAGCCGCTCTACCTCCGCGATCCCTTCATCACGCAGCCCAAGAGCGTTTCCTAGCGGGTCTCAAAGCCTTCACACCAGCCGCACGGGCACATCTCGCTTGGCGAGGAACTGCTTCACGTCGCTCACGGTGTATTCGCCGAAGTGGAAGATGCTTGCTGCGAGCACGGCGTCGGCGCGGCCTTCGCTCAGCACTTCGGCCATGTGCTGCAAATTGCCTGCTCCGCCGCTGGCGACGACGGGGACGCCTACCGCTTCGCTTACGCGGCGGGTGATTTCTAAATCGTAGCCCGCCTTGGTTCCGTCGGCGTCTATCGAGTTCAGGACGATCTCGCCGGCCCCGCGCCGGACGGCTTCGGTGGCCCACTCGACAGCGCTCCAAGGCGTCTCTTCGCGCCCGCCTTTTACGAAGACTTTCCACACGCCGGGCGCGGTGCGTTTGCAATCAATGGACACGACGATGCACTGGCTGCCGAACTTCTCCGCGCCCGCAGTGATCAGCTCGGGCGTGGCGATGGCGCTGGAGTTGATGCTCACTTTATCCGCCCCGGCTTTGAGCATCGCGCTCATGTCGTCCACCACGCGGATGCCGCCGCCGACGGTCAGCGGCATGAAGCAGCAGGCTGCCGTGCGCTCGATCACTTCCACCATCGTCGCGCGTCCGTGGGCGCTGGCGGTGATGTCGAAAAAGACCATCTCATCGGCTCCTTGCGCGTTGTAGCGTTGGGCGAGTTCCACGGGGTCGCCCACGTTGCGAAGGCCGCCGCTCTCGGCACGGCCAAATTGCACGCCACGGGTGACTTTCCCGTCGTGGACATCGAGGCATGGAATAACGCGCTTTGTTAGCATCGCATGGGCTTTAGCGGGCGCAGCGCGGCGGCGCAAGAAGGTCGTGCCGCTCCTCGACATCCCCGTGCGCCTCCGCTAATCCCCGCCCGCATGAAGCCGCTCCTTCTTTTCCTACTCACCGCCAGCATCCATGCCGCCACGCCCGTCGCGGATATTAAAGTGCCCGCTGGGTTCAAAGTGGAGCTGCTCCGCGAGGCGGGACAGCGCGAGGGCTCGTGGATCTCCATGGCGCTCGATGCCGAGGGGCGCATCTACATTTCCCCGCAAGGCAGCATCCCGGAGAGCGGCATGGCGAAGGACTCGAAATGGGGCGGGCTCTGGCGCGCTACGCTACGCAATAGCCAATCGCAAATAGCCAATAGCAAAGCCCCCGAGAGCGGGAATCCATCTGGCAAAGAACCTTCATCAAACGATAAACCGCCCGCCAGCGCGCCTGCGTCTGCGATTGGCGATTTGCCATCGGCTATTACCAAATGGGAAAAGGTCCCCGTCCCCGTGGGCGACAGCATGGGGATGCTCTGGGCCTTCGACTCCCTCTACGTCTCCGGCAACGGCCCCGAAGGGCGCGGCATCTACCGCTGCAAAGACACCGACGGCGACAGCCTGCCCGACACCGCCGTCATGTGGAAGAAGGTCCCCGGCAGCGCTGGCGAACACGGTGCCCATGCCCTCGTCCTTTCGCCCGACAAAAAGAACATCTACATCGTCCACGGCAACAGCACCGGCCTCATCGAAGGCATCGCCCCCGACTCCCCGTATCGGAACTGGGGCGAAGACGACCTCCTCCCCAAACTCAAAGACCCCACCGCCACATTCTTCGACAGCATCAAAGCGCCCTACGGCTACGTCGTCCGCACCGACGAGGAGGGCAAAAAGTGGGAGCTCATCGCCGGCGGCTTCCGCAACCCCTACGACATCGACTTCAACGCCGACGGCGAACTCTTCACCTACGACAGCGACATGGAATGGGACCGCGGCCTCCCGTGGTATCGCCCAACGCGGGTGCTCCACATCGTCCCCGGCGGCGAATACGGCTTCCGCGAAGGCTCCGCAAAAATGCCCGTCTACTACCCCGACACACTGCCCGCCGCAGTCGATATCGGCCTCGGCTGCCCCACCGGCGTGAAGTTCGGAACCCGCTCCAACTTCGGGGAAAAATATCGCCGCGCATTCTTCGTCTGCGACTGGACCTATGGCCGCATCCTCGCCGTCCACATGAAGGAAAAGGGCGCGAGCTACACCGCCACGAACCCTCGCGGCAGCGCAACGTTTCCTAAAGATGCGGAGTCCTCCGCCGACGTAGAGCCCTTCGTCGTAGGAAAGGGAATGCCCGTCACCGATGTCGAGTTTCTCAAGGACGGCAGCATGGTCTTCACCACCGGAGGCCGCGGGACGAGCGCGGGGCTTTATCGGGTGAGCTATGGACTGCATGGACAGGATGGACGCGATGGACAAAATGGACGCGCTGAACCGGAAAACGCCAGTCCATCCAGTCCACTGAGTCCATCGAGTCCACCGAACAGCGCAGCCACGGAGAAAAAGCCGGGCGGCATCCCCTGGAACCGCCCCGAAAAGTGGGAAGGCCAAGGGCCATTCAAGGGACTCGCGCCCGCCGAGACAAAACAGGCGGGGTCGCCTGTGCCACTACCGGGTAGCGCAGCATTCCTCCAGCAGTCGCTCCGCGATGGAACCATCTCCCGAGAGGACTCCATTCGCTTGATCATGGAATCAAAGGACAGATTTGCCGAATTCGCGCTTCGACGTTTGGTGACTCCAAAGTCTCTGATGGGTTGGTTTAGCTACTACTGGGACAATCAACGGGGCTTTTCAGCGCGAGTCATCAGCGCCGACCCAAAGGAAATCGCTCTTAACTTCCTCCTGAAAGTCGTAGGAGAAACTGAGCCAGCCACCCAAGTTGCATTGCTCAAAGGCTTACGAGCCTTTCCCCTCGCCGACCTCCCCGACGACCTCAAGCTCCTCAAACTCCGCATATTGGAGCTCACCTTCGCCCGGCACGGGCGGCCTTCGGAGGAATGGCAGAAGCTCGGCCTCGAAAAGCTCCTCGCCGCCTACCCCGCGCAAGGGCCACGGGCGGCGGAGCTGAATCGCGAGCTTTCCCAGCTCCTCGTTTGGCTCTCCCAGCCGGAGCTGGGGGATATGAATCCGGCTGCTTCAGAGAAGAAGGGGGCTCCTGCGCCTTCCGGGGCCGCCCCCATTCCGTCCAGGGTGGCTCCTCCCGCCAATGGGGCGGCCCCCAAATCGTCCGGGGTGACTCCTCCGGCTCGTGGGGACGCCCCCATTTCGTCCGTGGACGCTCTTCCGACAGCGATGGACGCCCCCGGCTCGTGCGAAGGGGCGCTTCTGGCTGTCGGCGACGCCCCCGTTCCCTCCGGCGACCCTGTCGGAAACGGGAAGAGCGGAGTCGCGGCTGGGAGCGGCGGCACTCCTGCCGCCGACAGCGTGCCGAAGCCTGAAAGCGAAACTCCCCGAGATAAGACCTCCGTCGGCGACAAGAGTGTCGCCGCTCCAATCGAGAACCCCGGCGCAGTCGTCCACGCCGGGCGCAAAGGAGCGGCTTTTCACGCCGAGCTGGGGCAGCAGGTGATCGAGAAGACTTTGGCGCTCATGGATGCCGCGCCTTCGCAGGAGGAGCAGATCCATTATGCCCTCGTCCTCCGCTGGGCGCATGGGTGGACGCCGCCGCAGCGGGAACGGTATTTCCGGTGGTTCCACGAAAAGGGTGCGCGGCTGAGTGGAGGGAATTCGATGCAGGGCTTTATAAAGAAGATACACGCAGAAGCGGCGGCGCGCGTCCCCGCCGACGAACGTGCGCCGATTGCCCAATGGCTCGCTCCCCTCGCGGCCCCCGCCGCCGAGGCACTCAAAGCGCGCCCCTTTGTAAAAGCATGGACGCTCGCGGAGCTGGAGACGGCTCTCGATGCGATGAAGGACCGCAAGCCGGACTTGGCCCGTGGGAAGCAGCTTTACGCCGAGGCGCAGTGTGCGCGCTGCCATTTATACAAGGACACGGGCGGGAATGTGGGGCCGGATTTGACGGCGGTGGCGCAGCGGTTCCAGCGGCACGATATTTTGGAGGCGATCACGGACCCGAACAAAGCCGTGAGCGAGCAATACGCGCTGACGACGTTGACGGTGATTAAATTTGGCGGTGGCGAGGAGGAGGTTACCGGCCTGATGCAGGAGGAGACGAGCGGGACCATCCGCATCCTCACCGATTCGCTCACCGGGGCGACGCGGGAGTTTTACCACAACGTGGTGAAGAAAAAGGACAAGGCGCTGGTGAGCATGATGCCCCCTGCCCTGCTGAACACGCTCACGGCGGAGGAGGTGGGGGATTTGTTGGGGTTTCTAGGACGGTGAACCAACTTTCAATATCTGCGCGGCGGCGTAGGCTGCGCCGAAGCCGTTGTCGATATTGACGACGGTGACGCCGCTGCCGCAGGAGTTGAGCATCCCGAGGAGGGCGGCGAGTCCGCCGAAGCTGGCCCCGTAGCCGATGCTGGTGGGGACGGCGATGACGGGGCGGCTGACGAGCCCGGCGACGGCGCTGGGGAGTGCGCCTTCCATCCCGGCGACGACGATGATGACGGTGGCGGCTTCGAGGGTGTCGCGGACGGCGAGGAGGCGGTGGATGCCTGCGACGCCGACATCGGTGATGCGCTGCACTTTTGCGCCGAAGAGGTGGAGGGTGACGGCGGCTTCGTCGGCGACGGGGAGGTCGCTGGTGCCCGCGCAGACGATGGCGACGGTGCCGGGGAGGGCGGGGAGTTTCTGGCGCTCGATGGTGATGCAGCGGGCGGCTTCGTGCCAAAGGGCGTCGGGGTGCTCGGCGTGGACGGCGGCGTGCTGCTCGGGGGTGGCGCGGCTGACGATGAGGGTGTGCTCTTTATCGAGGATGATGCGGGCGATGGCGGCGACTTGCGCGGGGGTTTTGCCTTGGCCGAAGATGACTTCTGCAAAGCCGCAGCGGGCGCGGCGGTCGGTGTCCACTTTGGCAAAGCCGATGTCGGTGAATCCGTCGGGCATCCGTTAGCCTTTGGGGAGGGTGGCGGCTTCTTGGGTGAGTGGGAGGCGGAGGGGGATCATTTTGGAGACGAAGAAGCCGTGTTTTTGGAAGAACTCTTGGCCTTCTGCGTTGACGCGATCGGCGAGGAGTGTGAGGCGGAGGAAGTCTTTCTTTTTTGCGTATTCGATGGCGTGGTTGAGGAGTTGTGTGCCGACGCCGCAGCCACGGTGGTTGTGGTGGACGATGACGTCTTCGAGCAGGACGACGAAGCCGCCTTCGGCTGTGCTGATGGTGAAGAGGAGGTTGATCATGCCGAGGATTTGGCCGTTGAGGCGATAGACGAAGATGCGTCCGCGGCTGGGCTGTTCGAGGATGAGTTCGAGGCCGCGCAGGTTCTTTTGGCGGTCGGGGACAAAGTCGCCTTCGTGGGAGAATAGGTCGTAGAGGAGGTCCGCCATTTGGGGCAGGTCCTCCATGGTGGCTTGCTCGATGATTGCTTCGTTCATATCGCTCATGTGCGTGGTCTAGTTACTTCGCTAGAAAAAATCCACGTTGCTTTTCGGTGATCGGTTTTTCGAGGCGTTCGAGGACGGCGAGCATGTCTTCCCAAAGGGGCCGTTTCGCGTAGGGGTCGGGGTCCCGGATGAGGTCGTCCAGGAGGAGCGTGGGCATGACGGGGATGCCCTGGAATTCGCGCCATTGGCCGCGCGGTGCGGCCTCGCCCAGCAGTGCCTCCACCGCAGCTCCGCCGAGCGCGACGATGACGCGGGGCTGGATGATTTTCACCTGCTGGATGAGGTACGGAGTGCAGGTGGCGAGCTCGTCGAGCGTGGGCGTTCCAAGGGGGCGGCATTTCACCACGGTGGCGCGATAGGTGTCGGCGCGGCGGAGGCCCATCGTCTCGATGATCTTCGTGAGGAGTTGCCCGGCTTTTCCCACGAAGGGCTCGCCGACCATGTCTTCATCCTCCCCGTAACTCCCCGCGCCTCCACCGCACCGCCGCCCGGTCCTTCCGCCCAAGCGCTCCCCTTTCAAATCTGACTGGTGCGCCACCCGACACCGTTTGCGCCTTGCCGCTCTGTGTGA
>CAMDQC010000024.1 GCA_945905735.1 Prosthecobacter debontii
GCCCACAGCTCGACGGCATCGGCGGGCGCGGCCTCGACCGCATTATCGAAGACATACTCGACCCAAACCGCAACGTGGACCGCGCATTCCGCCTGAGCATCATCACGCTCAAAGACGGCGGCGTGGCGAGCGGACTGCTCCGCCGCGAGGAAGGCGGGCAGATGGTCCTCGCCGACATCGTGGGCAAGGAAAGCAGCGTGCCCATCGCCAATGTCGCGAAGCGCGAGGAGATGGATACTTCGCTCATGCCCGCAGCGTTTGACCGAATCATCACACCTGCCGAGTTCAACGATCTGCTCGCCTACCTACTCTCGCAACGCCCAACGAAATAGCGGTGAGAGCAACAGCCCCGAGCCCCCCGAGGACGCTGAGCCAGAGCGCCTTGGTGAGCACTCGCGGCCAGTAGGAGAACTCTACGACGTAGTTCCCGGCAGCCGGGATTCGCACGCCTCGGAAGGCGTGGTTGACGCGGAAGGCTTCGGTGGGTTGACCGTTGAGGGTGACGCGGATGTCGCCGTCGAACCACGCTTCGGTGAGCGCGACGACGCCGGGCGCTGGGGCGTCGAGTTCAAAGCGCGTGCTGTTGGTGCGGAGCGCGTAATTTTTCGCAGCGACGACGGTGCCGCTGCCGTGGCTGGGCGCAGCGTCTTGCACTGCGGCGAACGGACCCGTGGATGCGCTGACAAGCTGCGCGAACTCGGCGACGGTGTGGTAGGCGAGCACGCGGTCGGTGAAGAATGCGCGGGGCCATGCGGTGGGGCGTTCCCATGCTTCGAGGTCGGCGGAGAAAAGGTGGCGGTAGCTGGCGGGCGGCGTCTCTCCACGTGGGGCGAGGACGTAGCGGTTATTCAGCAAGTCCGTCCACTTTTGCGTCGCCTGCATCGTCTCGGGAACGAGGAGCGTGCGCCATTCCCATTGGCGCTTGATGCCTGCTGCATCCACGAGTTCGTGGAGCCGCCCGGAGGTCAGCGCGTCGGCGCTGGAGAAGTGCTCGATGCGGAGCGCCGCCGAGTATCCGGGGATGAAAGCGCCGCCAATTCCATGCACACGCGAGGGCTCCGCGAGCAGCGGGCGCAGACGCTCGACTGCGGGCGAGGGCACGGTGAAGTCGGGCCGTGGCTGAGGATTCGTCACGTAGTAGTCGAACTTCGTCTCAGTCCACTGCGCGTGGCGAAAGAGCGCGATGCCCGCGATTACGGCGAGCGTGCAGCGTGGAAGAAAGGCGTTCGATTTTACCGCCCACGGCAGCGCCGCGACTGCCGCGAGCAGCAGCACGGAGCACACGGCGAAGAAGGGGCTCGGCTTGCCGAAGCCGACTGTTGCTGCGAGTTCCGGCGGCATGTTCGCATCGGGCAGTGGCCACAGCCAATAGACCGCGACGAGTCCCGCGAGCAGCGCGACGTAGAGTGCCCACTCGCGGCGGGCGGACTTTGCGCTCCAGCCGAGCCCGGCAAAGACGAGCGCGTGGAGCAGAAGGATGCAGGAGAACGTGTTCCCGACGTGCGAGATGTTCGCGACAAATGGGATGCGCCGAATGACCTCCGCTGGCACGAGCCCGAATGCTAAAGCGAACGGCACCACGGACGAAAGCGCGAGCGCCCGGACGAGCGGCGAGCGCCACAGTTCGCGCCAGCGCGCCACGCCGATGAGCACGCCGCCGAGCACGAGTATGTTGGCAGACGGGTCGGTGAACCATTCGCCGAACTTGATGCGCTGGTAGAAGAGATCGTCGAACAAGCCGATGAAGTGTCCGATCCCGATCTGGAAAATCGGCGGCTTTTCATACGTGGTGAACGACTTGCCGAGCGCATCGAGAAACGTGAGCCAGAACGGGGCATTCACCAGCGCAAACACGAGCCCGCCCGCACTCCCGCCCGCAAACCGCCAGCCCCATCCTGCGCCGCGCTGGAGCAGGACGAGCAGCGCGCCGGTGGTGTTTAGGAAGACGATCAGCATCGCCGATTCTTTCGCCGTGCCGGAGTGAAAAACCGCCGTGCAAGCGAGCGCCAGCGCCAGCGCCCAGCCTGCGATGCCACGGCTTTCCCGAGCGGTGGCGATTTGTTGCCAGCACAGCAGAATCCACGGCGAGTAGCAGACGGTGATGTTTGCCGGATGGTTAAAGCGATACGCGAAAAACCCGAGGAACGCGGCTCCAAATGCCGCACCCGCAGCGACCGGGAAACGGCGCGTCGCCGTCCACACACACAGCCCGATGCCGAGCGCGAAAAGCCAGCGCGCGAGGAGGAACTTCACATCCCAAGCCCACGCCGCGCCATTCGCCGCAACCGGCAGCCAATTCAGCGGGTCGCCCATCATGCTCAATCCTTGCCCGAGGAACGTCGCGCCGCAGGAGTTGTAGCGGTCCCACAGCGGGAACTCGCCGCGCTCGAAGACGGCCTCGTGCGCGAGCATCGAGTAGGGCCGATGGCCGACTTGCATCACCACGACATCGGAGCCCTTGAACTCCTCGGTTTTCGCGGTGGCGATGCCGGGAATCGGCGGCGACTTTCCATAAATCCCGTGTCCGCCCGTGCTCGGGGAGAGGAAACTTTTTCCGAGAAAGACGACAGGGAAACAGGCAAGCATCACCGCCAGCGCCGCGACGATAGCGAGCGACTGAACGGGGCGCGCTTCGGCCCGTCCGCAGAGCGCGAGAACCCGCTGCCACGCAGCGCCCAGCGCCTGTTCCCAGACATTGCCGATGGCAACCAACAGGAGCGTCAAGACTCCCGCTATCGCCAGCAATCCGCCGACGGAAATTGCTCGGCCAGACTCAAACGTCATCCCTTTTCCCAAAGTGAGAATGCACCGTGGAGCGGTCGCTTCCGAGCCTGCGTCGGTCCATCCCGATGCGAGCGTCTTCGGCGCGAAATTCCGCTCAAAGAGCCACGCTTCCGGCGGCGCTTCCCACAGCACATCGCCGTCTTGCGAAATCACCCGCGCCCGCCCGAGCGAGACTTGCGCCGGGCAGTCCACGACGATGAACCAGAGCTGCGAAAAGGTGCCAGCGGGCAAGCGGTGCCGGAGTGTTTGCGGACCGGCGATCACTTTGCAATCGGAGGTCGCGCGATTGCGTAACTCTGGGCCGCTGGAGCTGCTCAAAAGACTGAAGCCCTCTTGCGAAGACCGCACAGGGACTTCCACCCACACCCAATCTTCACTCGGCGAAAACGGACGCCATCCGAAGAGCACCGTGAGCAGTACAGCAATGAGCACGCTCGCAGGGAGGAAGCGTTTTAGTTTGGTCGGGCTGAGCATCGCACGGGAGGATAGAAGCTCCTGTGCCACTTGGGAGCACGGAATCAGTCCGCTGAACTACACCGCCGCCGCTATCGCCGCGCCCATCTCGCTCGTGCTGGCGCGTTGGCAGCCTTCGCTCCAGATGTCGCCCGTGCGCAGGCCGGAATCGATGACGGCGATGACGGCGCGCTCGATGGCGTTGGCGGCGTCCTTTTCGCCGAGGGCGAAGCGGAGCATCATCGCGGCGCTGAGGATTTGTGCGATGGGATTGGCGATTCCTTTTCCTGCGATGTCGGGCGCGGAGCCGCCGCCGGGCTCGAAGAGGCCAAAGTAAAGCCCGCCCTCTTTGCTGCTGCCGAGGCTGGCGCTGGGCAACATGCCGATGGAGCCCGCGATGGCTCCCATTTCGTCGCTGATGATGTCGCCCATCATGTTCTCCGCGAGGATCACGTCGAACTCGCGCGGCTGGCGGACGAGCTGCATCGCTGCGTTATCCACATACATGTGGGAGAGCGCCACGTCGGGGTATTGCGCGTGGATTTCGATGAGTGTTTTGCGCCAGAGGACGGAGCATTCGAGGACGTTTGCTTTATCAATGGAGCAGAGCTTTTTCCGCCGCCCTTGCGCTGCGCGGAAGGCGACGTGGGCGATGCGCTCGATCTCGCTCTTTTTGTAAACCATCGTGTCCACGGCGACGGGCTCGCCGTTCTCTTCGGTGGTCTTTTTGGGCTGGCCAAAATAGAGCCCGCCCGTGAGTTCGCGCACGCAAAGCATGTCAAAGCCGCCCGCCACCAAGTCCGCGCGGACTGGCGATGCGTGGGCGAGCTGCGGGTAGCAGATGCCGGGGCGTAGGTTCGCGAAGAGGCCGAAGATTTTGCGCAGCGGGAGCAGTGCGCCGCGCTCGGGCTGTTCGTTCGGCGGGAGCGTCTCCCACTTCGGCCCGCCGACGCTGCCGAAAAGGATCGCGTCGCTGGCTTTGCAAAGATCGATGGTGGCTTGCGGAAGCGCCTTGCCGTCCACGTCGATCGCGATGCCGCCGACACGAGCCTCCGTGCATTCGAGGGTGATGCCGAATTTCTTCTGCACAACGGCGAGCACGCGATGCGCCTCAGCCATGACTTCCGTGCCGATGCCATCGCCCGGCAGCACTGCAATTTTGTAAGTGGACATAGGGCGCGGGAACGTAGGGATTCAGGCGAACTTGCCAAGCGAAAGTAGTCCCTACGAAACCGTTATACGAAAGTCGTTTGCGCCGTCGTAGCTTTGAGGGAATAAGGGGCGCTCACCTTTATGCGTCTCAAAGCACTCACCACCTTCCTGACCCTTTCCATCGCCTCACTGTCCGCGCACGCGGCTGTCTCGATCACGGGCGTCGTGGACAAGGTGAAATACAGCAACACCGCCACTTACACCGTCACTGCGGACGCGACGGCGGGCACGACGACGACGGCCACGCTCGACGGACTTCCCGCGACGGTTGGCAGTCCGGTGGCCGTGACTTCCGTGCGCTACCACGAACTTTACGCCGAGAGTCGCGATGGCGTCGGGGCGCTGGTGAGTTCGCAGCTCGTTCGCTTTATCGTTCACAATTCGGCCCGCAACGGCAGCGAGGACGGCATCCCGTCGCACACCCCTTACAAGACCGTGCAGGACGCGCCATCGGCGTTTGCGGGCAAGACTTTCAAAGCGCTCGCGCCTGCTGCGTGGCCCATCGGTTTGCCGATGCCGCTCGCGGTGAAACTCGTGGACGGCGCAAACGAAACCGTGCGGCTGAACGGACTCGTCGCCATGTCCGGCTTCCCCTCGACGAAAGTGCAGATGCGGCGCGGCTGGGGCTCGGTGCAAGTGCCAGCAGCGACTGCGGCGGGCACGGTGAATGTCGGCGCGGCGCTCAATGGCCTCGTCTCAAATCCCGCTGTCACGTTCGAAGCAGCGCCGGTTTTCACCACGGTGAGCGGGACGATTGGCAATACGACTTGGCCTGCGAACTCCCGCATCCACGTCACCGGCGGGCTCACCGTCAGCGCCGGAGCGACACTCACTGTGGAGCAAGGCGCGATTGTGAAAATCTACACCGGCACCGCGACGAACGGCACCGCTGCGGAAATCCGCGTGGACGGCAACCTCGTCGTGAACGGCACCGAAGCGAACCCCGTCGTCTTTTGCCCAGACACCGCGGGCGGACGTTGGGGCGGCATCGAGCTGCGCGTCGCGACATCGAACGTGACGGCGCAGCACGCGTTCTTCACCGGCTCCGGCGAGGATGAGACTTGGACGAGCAACAACTCCGGCGTCGCGGGTGCCACGCATCAGCCGCAGCAGATGCTCTTTCTCGTCGTCGGCAGCGGCGCGGGCACCGCGATTGGCGCACAACTTCACCTCACGAACTGCTTCGCCATCGATAACCAGCAGATCATGAACTCGAAGACGAACGTGTGGATCGATCTCTCGCGAACGCTTTACCAACGCGCCGTCACCAGCGGCGAACTCACCGGCGCAAAAGTGACGATTGACCGCTGTGCACTCATCGAATTCCCAAGCGAAACCGCCGCGTTTGTGGATGGCGATAACGACGGCCTTTACATGCAAAATGGCGACCTCTCACTCACGAACAACATCATCGGCTTCACCAAAGACGACGGCGTGGACAGCGGCGGAAGCGGCGGCGTCAGCCCCTTCGGAACCATCGACCCCGACACCGGCACCACCACCACGCGCTACGACTCCACGAACAACTGGTACGAAGGCACCACCCACGAAGGCAACAGCCTCTCCGGCCAGCGCAACGTCTATTTCACCGGCTGCGTCTTCCTCAATTGCGGCCAAGGCGTCGAAGCCGGCTACAGCAACAGCGGCACCAGCGACGGCCCCCACGCGAAAGTGGACGGCTGCCTCTTTACCAACAACATGGTCGGCGTCCGCTGGGGCGACAACTACGGCAACGGCTACAGCTACAACGCCGCCTTCGAGGTGAAAAATTCCCTCATCCTCAACAACCTCTTCCGCGACGCATTCAGCGGCCAATGGCACCCCACGCAGAGCAACGCTTGGATTTACCAAACCACTAACCTCAACTCGTTTGGAAACCCGTATTTTAACGTCCACGACAACCACATCTCCCAACCCGATTCGCGCCACCCGCTCAACACCACTTGGAACCCCGCAAACCCTGCGCACGCCGCACTCATCGCGCCATTCATGCCCGTCCCCGGCTCCAACGTCGGCGTCGCCATCTCCACTTACCAAACGCAGCAAAGCGACACCGCCGCCTACGCCGGAACATTCACCGTGCGCACGAGCACCTTCAGCTCCAAGCAAGTCGCAGTAGGCTGGGCAGTCTTTGGGAAAACCGACGCCCTTTCCGAAACGGAAACCACCCTCGCCAGCGGCACCCTCACCTTCCAGCCCGGCGACACGCTGGAGGACTTCACCGCCACCGTCGCCACGCCCGGCAACTACGGCCTCATCCGCGTCGCCCTCGGCAATCCTGTGAACGCCGAAATCACCGGCGAGCAAGTGTACATCAAACTCCCAGCCACCAACCCGCCGCAGAACTACTTCGTCTATGGCACCGGCGGCACCGGCACAGCGGGCGTCACCGGAACCCCCGGCGGACTTTGGAAATCGAAGACCGATTTCACCTCCACCACTCTCGCGGCATTCAACGCCACCACTTGGAAAGAAGAAGCCTTCGACGACTCCGCATGGCCGACCGTCCGAGCTCACACAGGCTTTGGCGATGGCGACGAAAACCAAACCTTCGCAATCACCGACTACAACCCGGCAACGACTCCCGCCGTCGAAGTCAGCCCCGTCACACTCTTCCGCAACACCTTCACCATCGCCGACGTCACCGTGCTCGCCAGCGTTACCGGCGAAGTAAAGTCCGACGACGGCGCAGTCGTTTACGTCAACGGCACCGAAATTTTCCGCAGCCCCAACGTCGGCGCCACCCTCACCGCCTACGCAAACGTCGGCATCGCCGCAGCACCCGCCGACAACCTCACCGCCGCAATCACCGTCCCGCTCAACCTCCTCCACAACGGCGTCAACACCATCGCCGTCTCCATTCACCAATACAACAACACGAGCAGCGACCTCACCTTCGACCTCCGCCTCACCGGAAATCCAAATGTCGTCACCCCGCCACTCGCGCTGAATTTCGGCAAATCCGGCGGCCAACCCGTCATGTGGTGGTTCGGCCCGAACGACCTCCTTGAACACTCCACCGACCTGATCAACTGGTTCCCCGCCCCAATCACCGGCAGCCCCGTGACCATTACGCCGAGCGGGCCGAAGGAGTTCTTCCGTTTGAAACGGTAGATCCCGCGAACAGATTGAGGCTTCCCTGGTGCGTAGGATCGGTGAACTGTGACAAACAGGTGACGGAATAGGGGTTGCCGACCGGGGTCGCGTCGGTATTGTCGTGCGCCAAACTTTACCCGTCATGATCCAGAACCATCTTAAGATTATTGCGCTTTTTGCGCTTACGACTCTTGCCTCTGCTAATCCGCTCATCACGGAGTTTATGGCGGATAATAAGGGCTCCATTACTGATGAAGATGGGGCCTATTCGGACTGGATCGAGGTCCACAACCCGACGGCTACGGCGATCAATTTAAACAACTACACGCTCACGGATACGCTGAGCGATCCGGCCCCATGGCGCTTTCCGGTGCAGACGCTTGCGCCGGGTGACTTCATCGTGGTCTGGGCATCTGGTAAGAATCGCACGACGGCCGGAGCGCCGCTTCACACAAGTTTTTCACTAGCAAAAGGCGGGGAGTATCTGGAGCTGGCGCTGAACCCGCTGCCGAGTGGCCCGAAGACGGTTTTGCAGTCGTGGAACCCATATCCTTCGCAGGCGGAGAATGAGTCTTACGGCATCCAATTTACGACCGCGACGCTCGTGGCGCAGGGCGCGTCGTCGAAGTATTTTGTGCCGACGAGTAACAGCGTGGATGCGACTTGGCGGAATACGGGCTTTGTGGATACGTCGTGGACGACGGGCGCTACGGGCATCGGCTTCGGGCTGATGGTGCCGGGGATGACGGTGCGGCAGGTCTTTAAAAACGGGACGATTGGTGGGCTTACGGATACGGATGCGCTGCTCGCTGCGCCGACGGGATCGCCGTTGATTTTATCGGATACCACGGTCATCGCGCAGACGGTGAACTATCTTGGCAATGGCGGCGACGGGCACTATGGCGCGAATGCAGCGCCGCCGCTCGGGACGGGAGAGCACTATGTGATGCGCGTGACGGGGACTTTCAGCACGACGGCGAGTGGCTACCACACGTTCGGGATAAACTCGGATGACGGCGGACGCATCCGCGTGAATGGCGGCACGGTGATGACGGACGACACCGGGCATGGCGCAGCCGACAACATGGGGAACGTCTTCCTCACCGCGGGGTCGCACACGTTTGATGTGGTGTTTTTCGAGATGACGGGCGGCGACGAGTTGGAGTTTTATTATGCACCGGGGATTATTTCGACTTGGAGCGCGACGATGAAGTTGGTGGGGGATACGGCGAATGGCGGATTGCCGGTGTTCACGACTTCGGCGGGAAGTGGCGGGACGGTGGTGGCGACGAATGTGCAGGGCGCGATGCTAAACTCGCGGACTTCGTGCTACGTCCGCACTCCGTTCACGGCGGCAGGCCCGGGGGCTTACACGGCGGCCTCGCTGAAGATGCGCTACAACGACGGGTATGTGGCCTATTTGAACGGGACGAAAATCGGGGAGAAAAATGCGCCCGCATCGCCCGCTTTCAACTCTGTAGCGACGGGGACGCGGACGGATACGCAGTCGCTCACGCCGGAGGCGATCAACGTCTCAGCGTACCTGCCGGGCCTCATCAATGGGACAAACGTGCTGGCGCTTCACGGGATGAATGTGACGGCGGCAAGTGCGTCGTTCCTTATCCTGCCAGAGCTGGTCGTCGGCACCGCAAATCCCGGCGCGCAGAACGTGTATTATGACCTCGCAAAGACGACGCCGGGCGCGATCAACGGCGCGTATTCCCTGCTCGGGAAGGTGGAGGATACGCAGTTCAGCCATGTGCGCGGGTTTTATACCGCGCCGTTTAATCTCACGATCACCTCGCTCACTTCCGGCGCGGAGATTCGCTACACCACAGACGGCTCCACGCCTACAGCCAGCAATGGCACCGTCTATACTACGCCCATTGCCATTAGCGCCACGACCGTCATCCGCGCGGCGGCGTTCAAGACCGGCTTCGAGGCGACGGATGTGGATACGCAGAGCTACCTCTTCCTCAACGACGTCATCACCCAATCCTCCACCGGCCTGCCACCCGCGAACTGGCCCGCCACCAGCGGCACCGGGCAAGTCCTCGACTACGGGATGGACCCCGACATCGTGAACCACACCGACCCGAATCTCGGCGGCGCGACCTCCGTGAAGAACGCGCTCACCGCAGTCTCCACGATCTGTGTCACCACCGATTTGCCAAACCTCTTTAATATGAACGGCGGCACGACGGGCATCTACTCCAACCCCGGCGGGCGCGGCTTTGCGTGGGAGCGGCCTGCCTCCATCGAGTTGATCAATCCGCCGACTGCACTCAATCCGAACGGGACAAGTGAATTCCAACTCACCGCTGGGCTGCGCATTCGCGGCGGCTTCTCGCGCTCGACGGACAATCCCAAGCACGGCTGGCATCTCTTCTTCCGCGATGAATACGGGGCGGGGAAACTCAAGTATCCCTTCTTTGGCAGGCACGGTGCGGATGAATTCGACCAGCTCGACCTCCGCACCGCGCAGAACTATTCGTGGAGCTTCGGCGGCGATGGAAACAACACGTTCCTCCGCGAGGAAAGTACACGACTTGCGCAGCGCGACATGGGCCACCAGCACGGGCGGCTGCGCTATTTTCACCTCTACATCAACGGCATCTACTGGGGCCTGCACAACAGCGAGGAGCGCACGGAGGCCAGCTTCGCCGAGACGTATTTCGGCGGCGCGAAAGACGACTACGATGTCGTGAAGGGCGAGCAGGATTCTGGATACATCACGGGCGTCACAGACGGAAATCTCACCGCGTGGACGGACCTCTGGAACAAGTGCAAAGCCCACCTCGCCAGCCCGACGAACGCGAACTACTTCAAGCTCATGGGCCTCGCCAGCGACGGCGTGACGCCGACTGCGGACCCTGTGTTGCTCGATGTGGACGACATGATCGACTACCTGATGCTCACATTCTGGACTGGAAATCTCGACGGCACGACGAGCGCATTTCTCAGCAACAACCACGCAAACAACTGGTTTGGCATCCGCAATCGGCTCGGCACAAAAGGCGGCTTTCACTTCATGGCGCACGACTTCGAGCACACGTTCTTTAACGTGAACGAAGACCGCACCGGGCCGTTCACCACGGCAGGGTTTTACGACAACATCACCTACTCGAACCCGCTCTACATGCACCAAGACCTCAGCGCGAATGCCGAGTATCGCATCCGCTGGGCCGACCGCATCCAGAAGCACATGTTTAACGGGGGCGCGCTCACGCAGACGGCGTGGAACAACCGCATCAACGGCATAGCCGCCATTGTAGATCAGACCATCATCGCCGAATCCGCGCGCTGGGGAGATGCGAAAGTCGCCACGCCACTCACGAAGGCCAACTGGCTCACCGCACAGGCATATCTCACCGGTACCTACGTCCCGCAGCGCGGCGCAGTCGTGCTCGGGCAACTCCGGGCGGACAACCTTTATCCCGCGCTTGATGCGCCGACGATCACCCCATTTGGCAGCTACCAAAACAGCGGTGTGGAAGCCGTGATGAGTGCGCCCGGCGGCGGCACGATCTATTACATGGCAGACGGCTCGGACCCACGCGAAGTCGGCGGCGCAGTGAAGGCTGGCGCGCTGGTTTACACCGCCAGCACGACGACGGATGTGCTGCTCCCATTCTCTGCGACTGGCTGGAAGTATCTCGCCAATGGCACCAACCAAGGCACCGCATGGCGAGCGGTCGGGTTCAACGACGCAGCGTGGCCCACTGGAAACGCTGAACTTGGCTATGGCGACGCAGTGGGGGAAGAAGCCACCACGATTGGTTTTGTCGATGTGGACCCAGGCACCGCTGGAGTGCAGAAAAATGCCACGACGTATTTCCGCAAAACATTCACAGCAACGAACATCCCCCAAATCACCAACCTCGTGCTGCGCGTGGAATACGACGACGCCATCGTGGTGTATATCAACGGCGTATTCGCGGGGCTCGCTGGAAACATCAGCAACAATCCGACGTTCGATTACTACACGAACAACGCGATTGAGGACACGACCCTCGACATTCAAATCCCGTCGTCGCTGCTCGTTGATGGCACAAACACCATCGCCGCCGAAGTCCACCAAGCCAACAACGGCAGCTCGGACGTGAGCATGAACTTGAGTCTCACCGCCACGCGCTCCGCAACCGCGACTCCGCTCTACCTCGCGGGAAATGGCGTACGCTCGCTGAAGACCCGCGCGAACAACGGCACATGGAGCGCGCTCACGGATGCCACGTTCCTTTTGAACACCGAGCCCGCCAGCACCGCGAACCTCGCCGTCACGGAAATCATGTATCACCCCGCCAATCCGAGCGTCGCGGAAATCAACGCGGGCTTCGTGGATGCAGACGATTTCGAGTATCTCGAACTCACTAACATCGGCAGCAAATACGTGGACCTCGAAGGCGTGTATCTTTATGGCCCGATTGACTTCAACTTCACCGGCGCACTCACAGGTCGCACCCTCGCCCCCGGCGCTCGCGTGCTCATCGTCGCGAAAAAATCCGCCTTTGAAGCTCGCTACGGCTCAGCCCTTCCCGTCGCAGGCAGCTACAGCGGCAACCTCAACAACGCAGGCGAAACCATCGGCATTTTTACGCCCACCGACGGCACCATCCGCAGCTTCGCCTACACCGACCTCGCGCCGTGGCCCACGGGCGCAGACGGCGCGGGCTACAGCCTCGTCCGCAAACTCCCCAGCGCCAACCTAGCTGCCGATGCCGACGCCACCAACTGGCGCACCAGCCTCACCACCAGCGGCAATCCCGGCGCGAGCGACGCCTCCGTTTTCACCTCGTGGAAAACAGCCAACAGCGTCTCCGACAACAATGCCGACAACGACGGCGACGGCCTCAGCAACGCCCTCGAATACGCGCTCGGCGGCAGCAATACGACGATGGACGCCGCCAAAGCGCCCACCGTCGCCGTCACCCCGCTCACCATTGGCGCGACGACCAACAACTACCTCGTCGTCATCTACACCCGCCGCGCCGGAGCCGACGACGTCACCTACACCGTCGAGGGCAGCGACCTTTCCACGACTTGGGATGCAGCGGCGACCACCATCCACAGCATCATCCCAGGCCCCGGCGGCACCGAGACCGTCATCGCCCGCAGCACGAACCCGTATCCCGAAGCGGGCGTGACGAAGAAGTTCTACCGGATGAAAGCGATCATCGCCCCATAGCGACTTCACCAGCCGCGATGCGGCGCAGCACGGCAGGGTAAAGGCGATGCTCCTCCACTTGTATGCGCGCGTGTAGCGTAGCGGCGGTGTCGTCTGGCAAAACCGGCACTTCCGCTTGAGCGATGATCTCGCCGGTATCCATCCCGGCATCCACGAAATGCACCGTGCAGCCGGAGCGCGTGGCTTTGGCTTCGACGGCCTGTTTCCACGATTCCAAGCCGGGGAATGCAGGGAGCAGCGAAGGGTGGATATTGATGATGCGGCCCGGAAATGCGTCGAGCAGCGGCGGCTTGATCATCCGCATGTAGCCCGCGAGCACGACGAGTTCCACCCCGGCCTCGCGTAGCATCGCAGCGAGGCGCGCTTCGTTTTCCGGCTCCAGCTTGGTTTTGAACCGGCCCGGGGCAACATACTCCGCCCGGTATCCGCGCTCCCGAGCGAGAGTAAGGATGCCGGCATCCTCGACGTCGGAGGCGACGACGCGCACCTCCGCGTCGAGCGTGCCCGCCGCGATAGCGTCTGCGATGGCGCGAAAGTTGGAGCCTTTGCCGGAGCCAAGAATACCGAGTTTGAGCGTGGATGACATGCGACTTTGTTCCCTATTCAGACAAGGCTCGTCTGAACACAAGATTGTGCATACGAAGTCGTGCTACCATGTCCGACGGCTTCGACGAAGAACTCCGCGATCTCCGCGCACGCTCGCTTTTGCGGCGACTGCGCACGTTCGACTCGCCCCAGCAGCCCACAGTCTCGCAAGGCGGGCGGCAGCTCGTGAACTTCTCATCAAACGACTACCTCGGCCTTGCCGCCGAACCCGCACTGCGCGAAGCGGCGAAGGCGGCGATTGATCAATTTGGCGTCGGCAGCGGCTCCGCGCGGCTCGTCTGCGGCACGCTCTCGCCGCACACGCGGCTGGAGGAGACGCTGGCCAAGTTCAACGGCACCGAAGCCGCGCTGGCCTTCTCCTCCGGCTACGCCACCGCCGTCGGCACACTCACCGCGCTGGCCCGCGAAGGCGACGTCATCGTGCTGGATAAACTCTGCCACGCCTCGCTCATTGACGGCGCGAAACTCAGCGGCGCAGCCCTCCGCGTCTTCCCACACAACCACCTCGGCAAGCTAGAGAGCCACCTCGCCTGGGCACGCGAGCACGCACCGGAAGGTCGCGTCATCGTCGTCACCGAAGCCGTCTTCAGCATGGACGGCGACCGCGCGCCGCTGGCGGAAATCGTCGCCATCAAAAAACGCTACAACGCCCTGCTCATGCTCGACGAAGCGCACTCCATCGGCGTCCTCGGGCACCACGGGCGCGGCCTCGCCGATGTCCTGCGGCTGCACGGAGACGTGGACATTCACATGGGCACACTTAGCAAAGCCCTCGGCGTCTCCGGCGGCTACATCGCTGGCTCCCGCAAGCTGATCGAGCTGCTTGTGAACCGCGCCCGCAGCTTCATCTACTCCACCGCCCCACCGCCCGCCGCCGCCGCAGCAGCGACCGCCGCCATCGAGTGGCTCATGGGCGACGCAGGCGAGCAACGCCGCGAACTGCTCTGGCGAAATCTCGCCCGCCTCGGCGACAAACTCCCCCGCTCACTCCTCGGCGAGCGACGTATCCAGAGCGCCATCGTCCCCATCATCTTGGGAGAAAGCGAACGCGCGCTCGACGCCGCCGAGCGTCTCTTCGAGGCCGGGTTCGTCGTCCCCGCAATCCGCTACCCCACCGTGGCAAAAGACGCCGCCCGCCTCCGCATCACCGTATCCGCAAAGCACACCGCAGAACAAATTGACGCCCTGTGCGCCGCGCTGGAACGGCTGGTGATTTGACGGACTACTCGCCGAAGAAATGCCAAGCGACGACCGCAAGCGTCGCGATGACTAGCAGCACCACGATAGGCGAGATGCCGCTCTTTTTCGCCGGCGATTGGGAAGGCGCTGGCGCTTTCGGCGCTCCGCTCGATTTCTCGATTTCCTTCGGAGCCACCTTGGCTACCTCTGCCACTTTCACGGGCTCTGGCTCCTTCTCCGCAGGTGCCTCGCTTCCGCCGCGCTTCCGCTTCTCCAGTTCGATCTTCCGGTCGAGGTAGGCTTTCTGGCGCTTGGCGAAATCCGCCATCTTGTCCTTCGGTGCCTTGGCCCCGGCTTCGTTGATTTGTTTGCGGAGTTTCTCGATGGCGCTCGCCTCGGTGCGGAGGTCGGCTTCGGCCTGAGCTAGGCTCGGACTCATTGATTTGGCGGATTTAGGCGCGGCAAGGACACTCATTTAGAAATCGTGAAAACAGTTCTCCCACGTCCAAGCAGCCTGCGGGCCGGGCAAATTCTTTTTTGCTTCCTTGCTGGCACCCGCAAATTGTGATGAATACAGCGCCCTCACCACCCGACCAACAAGACACCATGAAAAATCTCGTCCTTTCACTCATTCTCACCGCAGCAATCACTCACGCCCAGAACACCCCGCCGCCGACTCCGCCAGTCCCGCCGACTCCAGCTCCCGCGCCTGCCGAGCCTGCTCCCGCAGAGCCCGCGCCACCAGCGGTCCCACCGCCCACGCCAGCAACCCCAGCAACTCCTCCAGCCACAGGAAAAGTCGAGAAACCAAAACCTCTGAGCCCTGGCGACCAGAAGTTCGCGAAGAGGACTTCTGAGGTTGTCCTTTTCCAACTCGCGCTCGCCACCCGCGCGAAGTCTGCCGTCAAAGAGGACAAAGAACTCTCCGATTGGGGAGCCAAAAAAGCGAAGGAACTCACGGAGAAATGGACACCCTTTGCCACCATCTGCGGCAAATACGGCTTCAGCGATATTCCGGTCGAAATCACCAAAAAGGAGAGTGCTGACATCGCCAAACTCAGCAAGTCAAAGGACGAAAAGTTCCGCCAAGATTACCTCGAACTTTTCATGAAGGAGTCGAAGAGCGCTCTGCGCGACATGGAGAATGCGCCGAAGATGGTGCAAAACGCGGAGTTGAAAGCGTGGGCGGAAGGCTTCGTGGGAATTCTCAAAGCCAACGCGCCGGAGATCGAGACCAAGTATAAGGAAGAGAAAAAGCGGAAGTAACCCGCCGCTAACTCGCCCCCGCACTCACCGCCCGCAACAGTTCGCTGTAGCGGGCGGTTGTTTTTTCCCACGTAAAGGTCCGCCCATGCGCGGCGAGGATAGAAGGGTCGAGCTTTGCAGAAAGCACTTCCATCAGCGCATCGGCGAGCGCCGTGGGCGATGGCTCGATGAGCCGTCCGTATTTTTCACTGAGCACTTCGGGGATGCCACCGACTCGGCTGGCGACGACGGGCAGGCCGCTGGCAAATGCTTCGAGAATCACATTTGGCACGCCCTCGTTCACGCTCGGGAGGACGAGGCAATCCGCCGCCCTCATCCACCGAGCGACCTCGGTTGCTGTTTGGCGTCCGACGAACTTCACGTTCTGGCTAACCCGTGCGCGCATCTCCTTTTCCAGCGGCCCGCCGCCGATGAGCGCCATCCACGCCTGCGGGATGAACGTGCGCAGTGCCCGATGCCCTTCGACGACGATGAACGGGTTTTTGATCGGCAGAAAATTGCCCACAAACAGAATCAACGGCACCCCTAGCGGGATGCCGAGTTCCGCACGCAACGCATCCTTCTCCCCCGGCTCCGGCGGGCGGAAGTTCGTTAGGTCGATCCCATTATAGATCGGGTGAATCTTCGCAGCCTTCAGCCCTGCCGCCGCGAGCTTCTGGGCCAAGTCTCCGCTACGAGTGATGATGGCGGCGGCCTTCGGCATATGGCTCAGGATGATTTTCCGCCGCACGCTGTCCTGCATGTATTGATGAACGTCCGAGCCCTGCGCGATGGAGACAAACGGGAAGTCCGCCACCCGCGAAACCGCGCACGAATCCGGGTAAATCCACGACGTGAGCGCGACATCGAACTGCCCCCGCAGCGCCGCCAAGTGGGGCTTCAACGCGCGGGCGTAGAGGATGTGGTTCACGCGGCTGCCGATGCGGGGGACGTAAGGCACGCGCAAAAACTGCGGCTTTAGCTTCACGTCCTCCGCCCGCGGGACCACACGCCGCCCGAGCCCCGGCAGCGACGGGCGAAGCGCGAGCGCGCGCACCGACCAGCCGGCCTCCGCGAGCCCGTGTAGGATCGTCGCATTATCCAGCCCGCGATAAAGCTCTCGAGAGTCGGGAAAAAGGTTGGAGATAAAAAGCAGCCGCTTCACGGAGCCGTTCATAGGATGGCGAGTCGCGCGGAGCAAGGACCAGCGTTCGCCGAAATCCCGCGTTTACCTATGCCGTGCGAACCGGCTATTCCCCGCCGCGTGAGCAAACACATCCTCATCATCGGAAGCGGCGTCATCGGGCTGAGCACGGCGTATTTTTGCGCGAAGCGCGGGCATCGTGTCACCGTCGTGGAGCGCAATCCTGCGGAGCGCGACGGCTGCTCGTTTGGCAATGCGGGGATGATTGTGCCCTCGCACTTCGTCCCGCTCGCAGCACCGGGGATGGTCGCGCTCGGGCTAAAATGGATGTGGAATCCCGAGTCGCCGTTTTACATCAAACCGCGGCTCGACTGGGAACTCCTCGCGTGGGCGTGGCGCTTCATGCGCTCGGCGACGCGGGCGCACGTCGCGCAGTGTGCGCCGCTCATCCGCGACTTATCGTTTGCGAGCCGTGCGTTGTTTGAAGAACTCGCGGCGCTGCCGGGGAATGACTTCGGCCTTGTGAAGCGCGGGCTCGTGATGCTCTGCAAAACGCAGCACGCGCTCGACGACGAAGCCGCTGCGGCTGCGACGGCAAACGGGCTCGGCGTCCCGGCGCAAGTGCTCGATGCGAAAGGCGTCGCGGCGCTCGACCCCGGCGTGACGATGGACATCGCGGGCGGCGTTTTCTTTCCAAAGGACTGCCACCTTTCACCAGCACGCTTCATGGCGGGGCTGCTTGCGGAGTGCGAGCGGATGGGCGTTTTGTTTCACTGGGGAACCGAGGTGCGAGACGTGATTACGAACGGTCGCACGGTCGAAGCCGTCGCCACGACTGCGGGAGAAATCGCGGCCGATGAGTTCGTGCTGTGCGGCGGCTCGTGGTCACCGGAGCTTGTGCGGGCGCTGCGCGTCAGCGTGCCGATGCAGGCGGGAAAGGGCTACTCGCTCACCGTGCAAAAGCCGCGTCAGCTCCCGGAGTTGTGCTCGATTTTTACCGAGGCGCGCATCGCCGTCACGCCGATGGACGGCGCGTTGCGCTTTGGTGGGACGATGGAAATCGCGGGGCTCAACGAAGACATCACGCTGCGCCGAGTGCAGGGGATCGTGAAGGCGGTGCCGCGCTATTTCCCGGAGTTTTCGGCGAGTGACTTCGCGGGCATCCAGCCGTGGCGCGGCCTGCGCCCATGCTCGCCGGACGGGATGCCTTACGTCGGGCGATTCGGTGCCTACGAAAATCTCAGCACCGCTTCCGGTCACGCGATGATGGGCCTGAGCCTCGGACCCATCACCGGCAAACTGATGGGCGAACTGCTCGACGGCGAGCCCACATCGCACGCGCTGGGGCTGATGAATCCAGACCGTTTTCGGTAGCCGTGCCGCTACTCCCGGGTGATGACTTCGTCGAGGTTGAGCAGCACATTCGCCGTCGCGGTGTAGTTCGCGAGTTCGAGCGGATCGAGTTTCGGGTCGGCTTTGGCAGCGCCAAACGTGAGGAGCTTCTTGGTCTCTTCCGGCGTTTGCTGGAGCCGCGGGGCACGCTTCTCCAGCCCGGCGGCGAGCACTTTCACCTCGTTGGCTGAAGGGATACGGCCTGTCGCGTGGCGGAAGCCCCAGGCGATGCGCTGCTCGGGCGTCGTGCCACCTTCGGTGAGCATCCGTTGAGCGAGCACGCGGGCGGCTTCGACGTAGGTGACTTCGTTCAGCAGCGCCAATGCTTGTAGCGGGGTGTTGGTGCGGCTGCGTTTCGCGGTGCAGATTTCGCGGTTCGGCGAATCGAAAAGGAGCATCGATGGCGGTGCGGCGGTGCGTTTCCAGATCGTGTAAAGCGTGCGTCGGTAGAGCCCCTCGCCGCTGTCCTCCTTGTATCCGCGAAGGTCGCCGTATTTGCTCGTCTCGTCCCACACGCCGTCGGGCATGTATGGCCGGACGCTCGGCCCGCCGATTTTCTCCACGAGCAGCCCGCTCACCGCGAGCGCCTGGTCGCGCAGCGATTCCGCAGAAAGCCGGAGCCGTGGTGCGCGGGCGAGCAGCCGGTTCTCCGGATCTTTTGCGAGCAACTCCGGCGTGACCTTGGAGGACTGCCGGTAGGTCGCACTCATCATGATCGTTTTCTGCATCGCCTTCATGTCCCACTTCAGCCGGACGAACTCCGTCGCGAGCCAGTCGATCAATTCCGGGTGGCTCGGCCACTCGGATTGCGAGCCGAAGTTCTCCGACGTCTTCACGATGCCCATGCCGAAAAACTTCTCCCACGCTCGGTTCACCCAGACGCGCGCCGTCAGCGGATGCTCGCCACTTACGAGCCATTGCGCGAAGCCGAGGCGGTCGTTCGGCGCACCCTGTGGCAGCGGCGGCAGCGCGGCCGGGACTGCCCGCACGACTTTGTCGCCGGGCTTGTCGTATTCGCCGCGTTTCAAAAGGAACGCGTCTCGCGGCTTTTCGGCTTCTTTCATCACCATCGTCGTGAGCACTGCGTTGTCCGCCGTGTCCCGCGCCTTCTTTGCGGCGGCCAGCGCGGCATCGGCCTTTTTGGCTTCGCCGTCGCCGGTGGATGCAAACAAAGTTTCCAGCTCCTTCTTCTGCGCCGGCGTGCGTTTTGAAGCCTCGACGAGCAATGCTGCGCGAATGGTGGGAGGGACTCCCCCGCCGTCCAGCTTCACCATCGCGGCGGTGACTCCCGTGGTGGAAATGCGGAAGCGCCCGACGTTGTGCCCTCCGATTGCATCGTGACGCAGAGTGACTTTGATCGTCGCGTTCGCCGGGATAATCAGCGGCGTCGCGGCGACGAAGAGCGCCTTGTTTGGCTCCTTGCGTGTCGGCCCATCGACCGCCCATCCCACCGTGTTTTTCGCGCCTTTTCCGCGCTTCGGTTTTCCGTTCACGATGCCAGCGACGGTGTATCCCTTTTGCTCGTAAAGCGCCTCAGCCCGCGTGAACGCTGCTTCCAGCGGCTTCGCCAGACCCGGCGCGGAAATCTCCGCATCCACGTCCGTAAGCACGAAGTTTCCGTTCGCGTAGCGCCCGAGACTTTGCCCCGGGAGCGACGGGTCCGGGAGCGTGTCGAGAAGGACTCCCGTGAACTGACCCGCCGCGATCGGCGCGGTGATGACATACACGTCGTTCTCCGGATTCGGCCCGCTTGCGAGCCAGCTTCCATCCGCCTGCCGGGTCAACGTCGCGCCGCCTTCGCTCTTCGCCGAGTCGTTGGCGAGTGGCGTCCAGACAGGAGCCTTCGACGTTGCCTGCTCGATCATCTTCGCCTCCCACGCTGCCGATCGCTGCGGCGCGGTCTTCTTCACCTCCGCGACTTTCGCCTCTGCGGCTTTGATATCCGCATCCGCCTTCGCAATCGCCGCCGTCTGCTCCCCAGTGGGCATCTCCACCGTCGGCGCCGCATTTCCGCCCGAGCGATTCGTGCCGCCTCGGATGCTGCCGTTCTCCTCCACGGAGTTAAAGAACGCGAAGAACTGGTAGAACTCCTTCTGCGTGATCGGGTCGTATTTGTGGTCGTGGCAGCGGCAGCAGTTCAGCGTCAGCGCCATCCACGTCAGCCCCGTCGTCTCCACGCGGTCGATCACGTTTTCGATGAACCATTCCTCGTCGATGATTCCGCCCTCGCCATTCAGCCGATGGTTCCGATGAAACCCCGTCGCCACGACCTGATCCTTCGTCGCGCCCGGCAACATGTCCCCCGCGAGTTGCTCGATGGTGAACTTGTCAAACGGCTTGTTCTCGTTGAACGCCTTGATCACCCACTCGCGCCACGGCCACATCGTCCGCGAGGCGTCGGTTTGAAATCCATGACTGTCCGCATACCGCGCGAAATCCAGCCATTGATGCGCCATCTTCTCGCCGTAGCGCGGCGAAGCCAGCAGTCGGTCCACCACCTTCTCGTACGCATTCGGCACAGCGTCCGCGATGAAAGCGGCCGTCTCCTCCGGCGTCGCCGGTATCCCCGTGATGTCCAGCGCCAGCCGCCGGATGAGCGTCGCGCGGTCCGCCTCGGGCGACGGCTTCACACCGCTCTCCGCGAGCTTCTTCAAAACGAACGCATCAATTGCATTCGCGCTGCCCGCAGGCACCGCAGGGCGCGCCGGTTTGATAAAAGCCCAGTGCCCCTGATACTCCGCGCCCTCCGCGATCCACTTTTTCACCGTCGCGATTTGGTCGGGCTTCAGCGGCTTTTTGAGCTTCTTCGGCGGCATCAAATCCTCGTCGTCGTGCGCGAGCTGCATGCGCTTCACGAGTTCGCTCGCATCCGGCTTCCCCGGCACAAACGCGGGCCCCGACTCCCCTCCTTTCAGCGCCGCCTCGCGGATGTCGAGCCGCAGCCCGCCCTTGCGCTCCGCCTCATCGGGTCCGTGGCAATGGAAACACGTATCCGAGAGGATCGGCCGCACATCGCGGTTAAAACTCACCTTCTCCGCGCGAGCGAGCGGCACGACGAGTAGAATAGAAGCGGCTAGATTGACTGAGAGCGAAGACATGTGTGAGCAGGCAGCTTAGAACCGTCCCGCGCGCTTGTCACGGCTTGTGCGCCGTTACGGCACCGCGATGTGCAGGAGATGCTGCGCCCCCCAGCGCATCCGTCGCCTTCACCATCACGCTTCCGCCGCTGTTAAAGCTCCGCGTCTGCGCCGGGCTCCCGACGACACTGGAGAGCACCACGAAGGTCTTCACCGTGCTCGCGCCGATCACATCCCCTTCTTGCAGTAGCAGCCGCAGTCCGCCCAAAGAATCCGTCGCCCACAGCCCCACGTCGTTTGCCGTCGTGATGCCGCCGGGACCGGGCAGCGCGGGCAGCGTCGTGCCGGTGCGGTTGATGAGTGATGCCACGAACAGCGGGCCGCGACCCTCCGGCAGCGCCAGCGAGGTGAACGTCTTCCACACCCCGCCTCCTGCTTCCGCTGCAAGAGCGCCTTCGCGGGCCACGAGGTCGAGACCGCTGACTCCGCTGAAGGACCACACGCCGTCGTTATCCGCAGCGGTGATGCCGGGGACGACCTTCATCGTCCCGAGGAAAGCCACCGCGCGACCGCCTGCGCTCACCGGGTCTTTGAGCACCGAGAACACGCCCCCGTTCACGCCTGCCGCGTCTCCCTTCGACACCAAACGCGTAGCCTCATAATTCACATCATCCTCCGCGAAGATCGCCACATTGTTTAAGGTAGTCGCCGTCCCCGTCAGCGCCTTCACCGTCCCCACAAACGCCATCGCCGCGCTCACCGAGTTTTGCGTAGGCAGGCCAAAGCTCAGCCACTTTGCCCCCGCACCGTAGCCCTCGGCATCGGCACCCGCCACGTGGGTGAACTCACCCGTCCCATCCTGCCCGATGTAGCCGAGCGCCTGCCGCGCATCCCCCAGCGTCACCCGTGCCACCGCGTAATCCTCAAAGCCATCGTTTACCACGCCGCGCCCTTGCCCCGCCGACCCAGTCCGCGCCGCAAGCGCCGCGATGACTTTCACCGTGGAACTCAGCAGCGGGTCGCCCTCGCGCAGTGCCAGTGCCATCGTCGAAGTCGTGCGGTTATACACCCACAGGCCGCTATCCGTCAGCGACGTCACACCGCCGGGGCCGGGCGAACCGAGGATGCCCACTGTCTTGCTCGGCATAGTCGCGGTGAACGCCACCGCGTTTGCACCGAGCGAGACGGACGTAAATGCGCCCCACTCCGGCAACGCATCCACCCCCACCGGCACCGAAGCCGCCGCCGCCGCCCCCGTCGCCTTCGCGCCCTTGCGAGCGATCAGCACCGCCGCGCCTGCGCCTGCGCCATCCGAATCTAGGAAAATGGCCGCATTATCCGTCGCGACCACCGCCCCCGTCGTCAACGGCGCATTGGCCAACGCCGCTACGAAAGCCACCGAGCCATCCGGCCCCAACAGCGGATCCTTCATCGTCGAAATCACCGCATTCGTGATACCCGGAGCAGCCGCCCCCTTCTTCACCACCAGCACGCCGTTCAGGAAAATCCCCGTCCCCGTCTGCGCGGGCAGCACACCAGCCTTCGGAGCGCTCCACGAACCGAGGAACGCCACCTGCCCCGCCTCATTCACCGAAGGCACCCCAAACGTCGTCCACACCGCCCCGGCTTGGATGCGTGCATCCACGCCCGCCAGCGGCACCGCCCCACCTTTGCTTGATAGAACCGTCAGCGTCGGGTCCGCAGGCGTCACCGTCACATCAAAGGACACATTCGCCGTGTGACCCGCCGCATCGTGCGCCGTCACCGTCACCGAGAGCGTCCCTGCCGAAGTCGCCGAGCCCGCTGCGGGCGACTGCGTCACGCTCGTCACCCCCACCGCATCAAACGTCGTCGCCTGCACCGTGAAGTCCGGCAGCACCGTCCCTGCCACGATACTCAGCGGTGCGAAAGTCCCCCCAATCGTCGGGGCCAGCGTATCCGCCACCGTCACCGTGAACGATCCCATCGCCATATTCCCCGCATTGTCCGTCGCGCTGGCATTCACCGTCGTCGTGCCAAAAGGGAACGTGCTCCCGCTTGCAGGCAGGCAGGGAGAAAGTCGGCGCCGTCGTATCGATCATCACGCCCGTCGCCACCGCCGTCGCCGCTGGGTTGCCCAGCGCATCTTGGTAGGAGAGCGTCACCGTGTAAGCCCCATCCGCCACCGCCGCCCCGCTCGCCACCTGCGCCGAAGCCGTCGGGGCTGCCGGATTAAAAGAGAACGTATGTGCCCCGCTCGTCCCCTGCGAGTTCGCCAGCGTCAGCACCGTGCTGCCAAAGGACAGCGTCACCGAGCCATTCAGCGCCGCTTCCGGCAGGGAAAAGGACACGCTCACCGGGCTGCCCGTTACTGCATTCGTCGCGGGGGCGATGAGGGTCGGCGTCTCCGTCATTGTGTCGGGCGTAGTGAATGTCCCCACGCTGGAGTAGCCCGTGCCGATGGAGTTCGTGGCATAAGCCGCGAAGGAATAGCTGGCACCTGGCGCCAGTCCGCTGGCTATTGCGGAGAATATCCCCGTGGTTGTCCCGCCCTCGGTCAGCACCGTCACCCCCAAGCCGTCCAGCGCCGGGGCGGCATTCGTCGCCGTGGGAGCAAAGACCACCCCGCGCGCGGTGATTGTCTCACCGCCGGTCTGCGTCACGTTTCCACCCAGCGTCGCCGTTGAGCCGGTGATCGCCACAGCGGTGGGGGAGGTCACGGTCGGCGTCGTCGGCACGGGGACCGTGTCTTTATAGATGTTCCAGTTTGTGCCGCCACCATCGAGCTTGATGAAGGCGTAGTCGGTTCCGTTCGGTGCCCACGATGGGTGGGCTTCATCGACTCCGGCGGTGTTGGTTAGATTCGTCAGCTCGGTGCCGTTGAGATTCATCCGGTATATCTCGCTGCTGCCGCCCGCTCCGACCGTGCTGCGGGTGAAGATGATCTTCGTGCCATCAGCAGAGATATCCGGGCTGCCATTGAAGATGCCTAAACTGCCATCACTCGTGAGTTGCACAGGCGATCCGCTGCCGTTGCTATTGTAGCGCCACAGATCGAATCCCGTGCCCGCGGGTAACGCGATGACCAACTGCGAGCCATTGGGTGTGAGCGCCAGGCCGCGTGTGCCAATGCTGGGGTTCGTCGCCGTGATCACCACCGTGCCTATGGCGTTGGTATTCTGCCCGCTGAGTGAAGAGTAGAGTGCGGTGCGGATGGTCAGGGAGTTGGTGCCGCCCGCGTTTGGTTGGTCCCGCCACGCAACCGTGCTGCCATCCCGCGAAGCCACGATGATGTTGCTGTTGTTGCCGCCGGGCACGAGCAGCTTGCGAGTGAAGGCCGCATCATTGCCATCCGAGATTACCCGGGCAAAGGGTGCCGCCGTAGTGTAAGCAGCGGCGTTAAATTCCATGAGTTCGTGGAAAACGTTGAGCTCCGTGACGAGCAGTTTCCCCGTGCTGCCCAGCCAGCTGATTTCGTAGAATTGAATATTCACGCCGGTGGCGAGGAAGCCCTCACCGGAGCCGTCGGCGTTGACTTGCCCGATGTCGTAGATGGAGCCGCCGCTCGAGACCTGCTTCATGTAGGCGATCTTCGTACCTGCGGCATTCCACTGCGGCTGGAAGTCATGAAACCCGCTGGTGGTAAGCTGCACCGGCGCGGAATGCGCCGAAAAGGTGCGCCCAAGCAAAAAGAGCACGAGCGTGATGAGCAGGGATGAGAAGCGACGGCATGTTTTCATAGTGTTCTTGTCCAATTGGAATCTAGACTTTATCGAGGGATGAACTGCGTGACGAAAAAAGCCTGAGCACAAAAACGGACATGGCAAGCGATATTTTTGCCTACTCTTAATCCTGAGTGTGAGGGGCCATGATTCCCCGTGCGTCACTGTGCAGGGTGCTATCGAGGGCGGGGACGCGCTATTTGGCGGCGGGTTTGCGGTTGAGGACGTCGTCGCGGAGGCTCCCGGCGGCGGCCATGATTTGGGCGATGAGTTCCTTTTTGACTTTGAGTTCTTCGAGGGTGGCTTGGAGGTGGCCGGCTACGGCGTTGAAGTGGGTGTCGTTTAGGCCGGGGAGGTCTGCATGGGCGGTGCGCATGTCGAGGCCGGTCCATTTCACCGGGGAGCCGAATGCGGCGGAGAGGAAGGCTTTCTGTTTTTGCTTCTGCTTGGCCATGTTGGTGTCTTTGAAGAAGTGGTTGATGCGGTCGTCGGCGAGGACCTTTTTGTAGAAGATCTCGATGGCGGCTTCCATGGACGCTTTGCCGCCGATCTGGTGGTAGATGCTGGCGGTTACTTTCTGAACGAAGGCGTTTTTGGCCTCTTCGGTATCGAATGAGTAGGTGATGTCTTCATAGGTGGTGCTGAACGCGCTTTTGCTTGGGCTGCTGTCGGCAAGCGGCGCTGCGGAGGCAGGGGCGGGGTCGGCTGCGATGGTGCGGATGCTGAGTGCGAGGATGGTGGTGAGGATGGTCTTGGTCATGGTGTGTGCGGATTGTTGGTTGTGTGAAATGGGTGCGGAGATTCGGGATATGGGGCGTCGTGCGCTAACCGTGGGTTGAGGGAGTGTGCCCTTCTTTTGCTCCGTGGTGGGCGACGTTCTTCCGCTATTCGCTGCGCGCTCGCATGAGTTCGTTGATGCGGGGGAGGATGAGGGGCATTAAAATGGCGGCGGTGTAGTGGCCTACGGGGAGCTGGATGTGGTGGGCGGCGTCGAGTTTTCCAGCGGCGGCGAAGGCGAGGGAGCAGGCGGGGGGGACGACTTCGTCTTTGAGCCCGGTGAAGAGCCAGGTCTTGGTGGGATCGACGCGGTGGGCGATGCGCATGGGCTCGATGGCTTGGGAGTGGAGGCGGATTTGGGCTTCGGTGATGCCAGCTTCGGTGAGGCGTTTGCGGAGGCCGGCGGCGTCGCGGGTGCCGGTGAGGATGACGTCGGCGATGTTGCCGCCGGCGAGGAGGATGAAGGTGCGGTCGTAGCCGCGGTCGAGCCCGGCGACGGTGGCGGTGACGAAGCCTCCGAGGCTGGTGCCTTGGAGACCGATGAGCGATTTATCCACGAAGGGGAGGACTGAGACGGCATCGCGGGCGCGGCGGACGTCGGCGATGGCTTGCTTGAGGGCGGGGAGCATTTTCATGGGGTCGCCGGTGAGGGCGGAGGTGCGCGCGCCGTAGCCGGGGAGGTGGATGAGGAAGGTGTGGAAGCCGTAGAGGCGGAGGCCTTGGGCGAAGAGCCGCCCGGCGACCATGCCGCGCCCAGATTCGTGGACGATGACGATGGCGGGGGCGAGTTTGGGCTTACCTTCTGGGTCGCGGGCGAGGTGCCATTCCATGGAGACGTTGTCGTTCACCTCATCGCCGCTGGGGATGGGGGTCGGGAAGCGGACGAGCCAGTCGCCCTGGCCCGTGGCGGCCTCGATGCGGACTGTGAAGTCGGCGGGTTTCCAGCGGAGCCCTTCGACGCAAGCGGCGGCGTCGGCGAGGGATTCGGGGGCGCAGTTGAGCGTGTCGCGGGAGGGGAAGGTGCTGCCCGCTGCGAGGCCGTCGGCGTGGGCGAGTCGGGCGCAAAAGGTAAGCGCGATAAGAATGAGTGCAATGGTCCGACGGGTCATGCGCTGAAGGTAGCGGGCGGCGGGGCAGGGCGCAACTGCTGGGTGCTTTCCGCGCTGGCAGTTTGTGGGGAAGTAGGACACGGTGCGGCCATGCGACGCGTCTTCGGATTGGAAACTGAGTATGGAATCACCGTGGAAGAAATGCCGGACCTCGATGTGGTCCGCGAGAGCATCGCCATCGTGCGCAGCTACACGGAGCACGGGGCGCACATGAAGTGGGATTACGTGAACGAAGACCCGCACCAAGATGCACGCGGCTTCCGCGCCGATGAGCTGCGGCAGGACACGGATGAGGCGGCGTTCTTCGAGCTGGATAAGCATCGGAACCTCTCGTTCGCCGAGATCAAGAGCGACCTCGTGTTGAGCAATGGCGCACGCTTTTACAACGACCACGCACACCCGGAATACTCCACGCCCGAGTGCTCCACGCTGGCGGAACTCGTGGCGCAGGATAAAGCGGGCGAGCGCGTGCTGGAGGAGTGCTTGCGCCGCCGGAACTCTCACCTCGTCGCGCCGCAAGTCGGGCGCATTTATAAGAACAACACGGACTTCCAGGGCCACAGCTACGGGTGCCACGATAATTTCCTGATGCGCCGGAGCGTGGACTGGGAGCACATCGTGCGGGATAGCGTCTCCTTTCTCATCACGCGGCAACTCTTTGCGGGTGCGGGGAAAGTGGGCATCGAAGGCGAAGACGAGTGCAGCCACGGGGCGACGTTCCAGCTCGCACAACGGAGTGATTTCTTCGAGGTGCTCACGAGCATCGACACGATGAATCGCCGCCCGCTGGTGAACACGCGCGACGAACCGCACAGCGACGCGGGGCTGTATCGGCGGTTCCACATCATCATCGGCGACGCGAACATGAGCGAGTGGGCGACCGCGATGAAAGTGGGCACGACCGCGCTGGCACTGGAGCTGATCGAGTTAGACAAAGCGCCGCGCATTGCGCTCGCAGACCCCATCCACGCCGTGAAGCACATCAGCCGCGACGAGTCGTGGAAATGGAACGTCGCCCGCAGCGGAGGCGGGACGATGAGCGCGCTCGACATCCAGCACGAATGGCTCGCCGCTGCCCGCCAGCACTGCGCTGCCAGCGAGGACACCGCGTGGGTTCTCGCCGAATGGGAGCACGTCCTCGCCGATCTCGCCCGCGACCCGATGAGCACGCGCGACCGATGCGACTGGGCATCGAAGCGGTTCCTGCTCGATACCTTCCGCGAAGCCGAAGGGCTGGAGTGGAGCGACCCGTGGCTGCAATCCCTCGACCTCGAATACCACAACGTCTGCCGCGAATCGGGGCTCTACTACGAGCTAGTCCGCACCGGGCAGATGCGCCGCGTCGTCAGCGAAGACGCCATCCACCACGCGCTCTTTCACCCGCCAGAGACGACGCGCGCATTTTTCCGAGGCCGGGCAATCGCAAAGTTCGACACGCAGATTTCCTCCCTCCGCTGGGACGAGATCACGTTCGGCGAAAACGCCGCCGCTTTCTCCATCCCACTCCCCCACCCCGCCCACAACGAAGAGCTAGAACGGCTGAACGCCCGCATCTCAGCGGCGAAGACGGTCGGCGACTTGATGCCGTCCGCCTAGTTCTTGTTGAGCATCTTCTTCACATCCTCAATCGTAAGCGGCTCCAAGTTCCCGCTCCATGCATTCTGGTATTTCGTTTGGTTTTCCGGGGTGATGCCGCGCTTAAAACGATCCGCTTCTTTGCCGAGGAACGTCCGCTCTCCATCGGGCACCACAGGGATAGCCGCCGTCTTATCCGCCTCGCGAGCTTCCGCCGTCTCGTAGGTCTTCGTGCGTGCCGTCTTGCCCGCCTCGCGCGCATCACCGGTAGGCGCTGACTTTGTGGAAAAGCGCAATTTATCCAGCCACGCCGTTTTTCCCTGAAACTCGCCAGTGCGATATTCCTTCGTCCGCACCCCATCCGCAAAGCGATACTCGCCCACATGCGCAGTCTTCCCCGCCTGCCAACTCGTATGGCCAAAGCGCGCGGTGGCTGGGTTAAACGAGCGGGTAAAATCAGGGACGATCACCTCGGCCCCACGCTCTGAGCCTGCATCCCCACTGCTCATCGCGTTCTTGCGGCGACGCTCGGCCAGTGCTTTTTTGGCGGCGATCTCCTGTTCGTCGTATTTGCGGCGCGCTTTTTCCTCCGGCGATGCACAGCCGAAAAGGAGGCAGACGATTGCTAAAGAAAGAAGACGCACGCGAGACGAATGCCATCGGAGCATCCCACGGTCAAGACCGCGAACTACGACCGAGCGGCGAAGTTTTTGACGGTTTTCGCCGTGGCTTCCAACTCCTCGAGCTTCTTGATGGATGCGGCCTGGCGCTCTAGGAGCTTCGCATTTTGATCACGGACGGCCTTGAGCACGTCCACTGCATTACGGGGCTTCTGAGGGGGCGTTTCAGCCAGCGCGACGAAAGCGGCGGCGGTGAGAATAGTGAGAATCCGGTTCATTTCCCGGCTCCTCCTCCGCGCGATGCGTGGATTTTCGCCATCCGCATCTCTTCAGCGATCGCGGTCATTCGCTTTTCCATGTCGTCTTGGTTGGCGGTAAACTGGGTCTGTTGCTGCTCGATTTCGCCGATGAGTTTGGCAAGTTCGACGGCCTCCTGCGTGGGCTGTGAGGGCTGTTGGCCATTGCTCGGGGAGGCAAATATGCTGCCGAGAGCGACTGCGATCCCGCAGGCGAAAAGAATTTTGATGGGCTGCTTCATAGCGCTCTCTTCTCTAGCGGAAAGTGAGCCCAAAAAGTCTCTTGAAAGTTTTTTTTGCGCCGTGGCACGACCATTGCTAAAGTCACTATCGCGAACGTTAGTAAGTCCAACAACAACCAACAAACCAACACACAACATGGCCGGATTATCCCAAACTCAAAGCCTCTCTCAACATCAAGTTCTCGCCCCCCAGTTGCAACAAAGTCTGCAAATCTTGCAGGTCCCGATGCTCGAACTCCGCTCCCTCATTCAACAGGAAATCGAAGCGAATCCCACTCTCGAAGTGGAAGACATCGAGCCGAAGCTGGAAGAAAAATCGCGCGAAAAGGAAGAGTTCCGCGAGGAGTTCGACCGCCTCACCAAACTCGACGACGAATGGCGCGATTACATGGCACAAAGCGCCAGTTACGCTCGCCGCAGCACAGAGGAGGATGAGCGTCGGCAGTTCTTCTTCGACTCGCTGACAGAGGAACAAACCCTCCAGCAGCACCTTTTCGAGCAGCTTCGCGGAACAGACCTGCCAAAAAGCGACATCCAACTCGGCGAGTTGCTCATCGGGAATATTGACGACAGCGGATTCCTCACCACGACCCCAGAGGAAGTCGCCGGGAATACGGGACTAGATGTAGAGGATCTGAACCGTCTTCTGCAATTGGTGCAAACATTCCACCCAGTCGGAGTCGGAGCCCGTAACCTCAGCGAATGCCTCCTCATTCAGCTCAAGCGGCTAGGAAAAGAGGGCGCATTGGAGTGGAAAATCATCTCAAACCACCTTGAAGACCTCGCAAAGAAGCGCTACCCGGAAATCGCCCGACGCTGCGGGACGAATATCGAATGCGTGCAACGCGCCGCGAACTTCATCGCTACTCTGGACCCGAAGCCCGGCCAGATTTTCGCCCCTGACCCAAACCACTACGTCCTGCCCGACGTCACTGTAGAGAAAATCGGCGGTCGCTGGATTATTTCACTGAACGGCGACCAGATTCCCCATCTCCGTATCAGCAACACCTACAAGGATTTAATGGCGCAGGACACAAACAAGGACGACGTCCGCGAATACATCCGCGAAAAGATTCGCAGCGGGAAATTCCTCATCAAAAGCATCCATCAGCGCCAGCAGACGATCTCCAACATCGCCCACGAAATCGTAGCGCGTCAGAAAGAGTTTCTGGAGCATGGACCGAGCGGACTGAAACCCCTAACAATGGTGCAAATCGCAGAGGTCGTCGGCGTTCACGAAACCACCGTAAGTCGCGCCATATCAGGTAAATACATGGCGACCCCGCACGGGGTCTTCGACATGAAATACTTCTTCACGCCCGGCTACCAGACTGCCGACGGCGAAACGATGAGCAACACTAGCGTCAAGGGCGTGATCGATGAACTTGTAGGCAAGGAAAATTCCAAAAACCCTCTGAGCGACAAAGAAATCGTCGAGCTCCTAGAGAAGAAAGGCATCCCAATCGCCCGCCGCACCGTCGCGAAATATCGCAACGAGCTGAATATCCTTCCGAGCAATATGCGGAAGAGCTTTTGAGCTACTGCATCTGTAAGTGAACTCGGAAGTACCTCTGTGACGAAGCGCTCGCAGGGATCGTGTAGATGTTCGTCTCCACCCCGCCAGCCGACGTGCGGCTGACGAGTGTGGCTGCAGCAGGCGCGAACGGCACAGAAAGGGCCGCCGTTTCCTGAATGGTGTGGACGACATCATCGGCGACGAGAGCACGACGAAAGATGAAGGTGAAGGTCCCATCTGAATTGCGAATGGTCGTCGGGAGTTGCGCGGTTGATCCCCCGGTGGGCGAACCGCTCAGCGCATACTCGAGCAGCGCGGTGAGGCCATCGCCATCGGTGTCGTCGGAGTCGCTGGTGATGCCGTGTGTAGTTTTCCATGCTGCGTAACCCGTGAAGTCGGTGCCGCCGGGAGTCACGTCTGCGCTGGCCCGCCAGCTTGCGGCGAGGCTGTGATTTGGGTTGGTCGCGGGATTTTTCAGCACGAGCGATGGGCCGAAGCCATCTGCTTCCGTCGGCCAGGGCGCGGTGACCGAGTAACTGCAAACGCGGATGTCGGTGACCAAGTCCGGCGCACGAAGCGTGAGATTTTCGCCGCTGTTGCTGAGCCGTCCGGTGTAGATGCCGTAGGGCGCGCCGCCATATCGCTCGGTGTATTTTGCGGCGTTGCGGGCGAGCAAAAGGCGACTGCCGGGCGCGAGCACGGTGGTAGGAAATGTGTAGTCGATGCCAGTCGCGAAATATGCGCCGGTCAGGTTTACGCTGCTCGCGCTGATGTTCGTGAGTTCGAGGAATTCAAACTCGTCGCTGTCCGTGATGTCCGGCGACGCAGGCGCGGCGGGGTGATAGTGAATTTCGCTGAAGACGATGTTTGCATTCGATGCGGGGACGACGTCCGCGAAGAACGTCGCCTCGGTGATCGCGGACCATTCGCCGCCTGCGCTGCGAGCGCGGCTTTTCACCGTGACGGTCGGTTGCGTGAGAACCAATGCGGCGCTGTAAGTCGTGCCTACGATCGCGCCGCCAATGGCGCGTGGGTCGGTGCCATTGGTCGTGTAGTAAATGGTGCCGGCCGGTGCGGAAATCGTGAGGTTGTAGCCGCCCGCGACGTTGCCGCCGTGCTGCGAAAATGTCGGCGCATTGGTGAGCGGGTAAAGCGGCGCGGTGGCGTCTCCGTAAGCCGTGGTGAGGTTGTATGCGCGGAGCTGGTTGACGATTGTCGTGTGACGATTCGAGAGATAATTGCGCGCACCGGTCACGGCGTTTTGCCAATCCGTCGCGTTGAACGCAGGCGTCCGCGCGGTGTCGCCCCAACGCATTGAGTGACCACGCACGGCGAGATTGATCTTCGCGGAAAGCGCATCCATTCGGGCTTGCGCGACGGCGGGAGTCATCGCGCCGCTGTTAAAGAGATGCTTGTGCGCGCGGTCGGCGACGCGCATGCGGAACTCGGGGCTGAACGCGAGGTCTTGGAAAATCCACTGCGGATTCGAGTAGGCGAAGTTCGTCTGGTTGCCGCCATTGAAAGGACCGGTGCGATCGTTCTGTGAACTACCAGCTCCGAGGGTGTGCTCGGCATCGTGATTGATGAATATGAATCCTTGGTCTGTGACTCGGCTGCGCATCGCGAACCAGTTGTTCGCGCGGTCGTTTGAGAGGAACGACGAGAGCGGCGCGTCGCCGTCGCCCGTGTAGAAAATGCACAGCATATAGTCGATGAGACTGTCCTCATTCACCAGCACGGGCAGCGCGGGATTCCGCGTTCCGTCGGCATTGCGCCCGAGCATATTGAAGTAAGCGGCGAGGTCGGAATTTCCACTTTGCGTCACGCCCGGCGCGGTTGCGAATGCGCGGTGCTTGTTCCAGAGTTCACGCCACGGAGCGTTCATCGTTCCGCCTGCGGGATTTGGCATTTGGTCAAAGTATCCGTCGGTCGCTTCCGTGACAAATCCCGCCACGTGATTGCCTGTTTTCACGATGTCCCAATCGTCTTTGCTGCCGCCGAAGTATGCTTCGCCAAAGCCTGCGCTCGGGCGTTCGTCGAACCAATAAAGGCCCCAATAAATGCCGTTGAGATAAAGGTGGAAGTACTTCGTCCGTGAGCCCGGCGAGCCAGTGTCGATGAGCGTCTGCCGCGCAAACGGGTCGCGGATCATAGTGTCGTTTCCGTCGCCGAGCACCCACGAGTAGTTCTGACTACTCGCCAGATCGATCACGTCATGCTCGCTTGTTCCGGCATCTCCGAAGATCGGGTAGTCGAGCTTCCCGACGCTGTAGCTGTCGCGGAAATAGATGCGGAAGCTGTGTTTCGCGTACTGGGCGTTGCGGCTGTAACCGCCGCGGATGCGCAGGCCGCAGTCGTGCTGGAACTCGCCGTGAAATCCTGCGGGCTTTGTGGAATCCAGCCACTCAATGCTCGCGGCCCGTTCCCAGTCCTCGCCGTGGCCGTAGGCGTTTGCGTAAATGCCCGTCGTCGGGTCGGTGAGATCCGCTTGGTTGGTGACGATTGAGATGCTCGGAATCTGCGTCAGCGCCGCCGTCATCGCCGTGTCGCCGTAAAGAGTGCGGACGTTTTGATCCATGCCGTAAACCATGACCTGATTCGTCCCGGCTGCATTGGGGATCGGGCTGGTCGGCCAGCCTGCGGGCGGCGTTCCGGTCGGCTGCTGCGCGAGCACGTCAGCGAGGAAGAGGTACGTTTGTGTATCCGTGTTCGACGGCACCCAATCGGTCTTGAACGCACGCGCACGCAGCACTGTGGTCGCAGCGACATTGATCGGTGCTGTGTAAAGCGTGCCGTTCAGCGGGGTCGGTGCGTTGCCGTTGGTCGTGTAGTAAATCTGAGCGTCTGCGGTCAGGCAGGTGACGGACACCGATTGCGCCGTGGTGAAAAAGCCACGCTTCACCGAGAACGAAGTGTCGCCCACAAAATCGAGATACCACGGCGAGTAGTTGTGTCCGCCCGGCGTCGGGAAACTCAGGTGGCTGGCGAAGGTGTTGATCGTCTGCGAAGTCGCTTCCAGCCTTGCGTGGAAAAGGAAATCCGGGTCGTTTACCGCCGACGTCATTCCCTGAATCGCGAGCACGTGATTCCCCGCTGTGAGCAGCGAAATGCGCGAGGCCAAATCGATGACTTCAAAGCGCGTACCGAGAATGTCCGAACGGTCGCCGCCCGTCGCCGCAGAGCTCCAGACCGGCGAAGCGGGCGCATTGGCCTCCGCGACTTTCACGCCGTCGATGTAGGCGACAAATCCATCGTCGTAGCGCGCAATCAGCTTCAGCGTATCGAACACCGTTCCCGCCGCGACGGTGAACGGGTAGCGGACAAACGCCGACGTGTTCACATTATACATTGGCGTCTTCACATCGGTGCCAATGAGTTGCACGTAGCTGGTGAAATCATTGCCGCTCACCACGACTTCGCCGAGCGAGAGCACGCTCGCTTCATCCGTATTTCCCTGCCCGGCGCTGCCGCTCAAATCGGGATCGGGGATGCGTTTCACCTCGACGTATTGTCCCACAAGCGAGCCACCGTAAAGCGCTGCGAGGTCGAGCGAAACCGTCGCGGGGCCGTTTGGATATGCGAAGCCCGCGTTCTCCGGATTCAGCAGCGGCGAGGTGTAAAGAACGGTCGTATTATCCGAATCGCGCACGGTCACTCGGATGTCGCGCATTCGGCTGCCGCAACAGCTTGAGCGATTGTAAATCGTGACGTTGTTCAGCTTCTTTCGTCCGTTCAAATTCAGCGTCCAAGTTGGGTTCGCATCGCCTCCCACAGTGTGGGTGAAATCGGTGAAGTTGTTGTTGTTGCCAGCACCCGCGGCACCAGCGCCGGTCGTGCTCTGCGATGCGGTTCCGCCCGGCGCGATGTTGAAATCTGGAGTCGGGCCACCTGCGACGATTGCAGTCGCCACGACTTCGCCGAGCGACAGCGTGTAGCTCCCGTGCGCCCCGTCGATTGCAGGATTCCCTGTGCGGTTCACCTTCACTTTCCGCCCCGTGATCGTGCCGCCGGTGAGCCCGATGAGATCGAGCGAAAGCGTCGCCGGGCCATTCAAAGCGTTGTTTGGATTTAACACCGCCGAAGTCCAAAGCGGCACATCCGAAGCATCCAAAATTTGCACCGTGATGTCGCGCATCCGCTCTGGGCAGCAGCCGCCGCCGCGATTGTAAATGAGGAGATTGGAAAGCGTTTGATCCGCGAGAAACGTGACCTTCCACCACGGATTCGCATCCGCCGCCGAGCCGATGGTGTGAGTGAAATTCGCCGTGGAGCCATCGTTCCCGTTCGACGCTGGATAGCCGCTCAGCTCGCTCGACTGCGTGGCGACCGAGCCCGCGAGCCGCGAGGCGTTCGTGGTCGCTGCGGGTGGCGGCGCGGTGTCGTAGCCGATTCCGCCTGTTGTCGTCCCGGTGGTCCACGAGCCGCCCGTCGGCGTCACCGCATTCCAGTCCACCGGCAACGCCCCAGCGTTTGCGGGCACGAGATAAGTCGGCGTCACCCCGCCGATGAGGTTCGCATTTCCCTGCGTGCGCGAGATGCCGTAGCTGTAGCCGTCGCGTTGCTTTGTGTAGGTAAATGCCGAGACCGCCCCCGCTCCCGGCGATTGCACGAGTGCGATGTAGCCGCCCGCCGAACTAAGCCCGAAATTTGTGTGCAACTCCGAGCCCGCGACCGCACGGTTTTTTCCAGAAGCGAAGACGACAAGGAACTGCCCGGAGTTCAGCGTCACCGCCGGAAACGCCCATTTTGTCGGCACCAGCGAGTTGTCAGTGAGGAAATAGCCGCTCAGATTTACCGGCGTCGGGTCGGGGTTGTATATCTCAACCCAGTCTGAATGCGCACCATCCACATCCGTCAGCCCGTGCTGATTTTCTGCGACGAATTCGTTAATTACAGGTGCCGCCGTCGCGACGGCAATGGAAGCGAGGAGTGCTAAAAGGAATATTCTCATGTGGAGTGGTGCTCACCATGTCCACAAAGGCGCACATTTCCACAAGAAAAGCCGCCCCTACGAAGGCCCGCGCTCTATTTCAGGATGATCGTCTTCTTCGTCGCCGCTGGCGTGCCGAAGCTGTCCATGAGCGTCGGAGCCATCGGTGCGGCCTTGGGCGCGGCGACCGGTTTCGGCGCTGCGCCGAGCGCCTGCCGGAGCGCGCCTTCCACGAGTTGCGCGCAGTGGATTTTCATCGGTGGGAGCGGGCCGAGCGGGGCGCTGAGGGCGGCACCATCCATCGCGAGGGCTTCCTCCGGCGTTTTGCCTTGGATGAGCTGCGTGGCGAGGCTGGCCACGGCGATGGCCGTCTCGCAGCCAAAGGTCTGGAAGCTCGCCTTATCAATCACCTTGCGCCCGTCTTCCTCGCGGAACTTGATCCACATCCGCAGCATGTCGCCGCAATCCGCGCTGCCCACCGTCCCCACAGCGTCGGCGTTTTCCATTTCGCCGAGGTTCTTTGGCTGGGCGATGGTGTCTTGGATTTTTTGGTGCAGGTCGTCGTTCATGGTGTTTTAGGCGACGTCGTAGCGGGGAAGCGCCGGGTCAATCTCGCAGCTCCATGCGTCGATTCCGCCCTTCATGCTCTTCGCGTTCTCCACGCCGTGCCCGGCAAAATATGCCGCCGCATCCAGGCTGCGCACGCCGTGGTGGCAGACGAAAATAATGAGCTGCTCGCGAGGCCAGCCGCCGAGTTCGTGCATGACTTCCTGCGTCAGAAAAGTGCTCCCTTCAATATGCACGGCGTCCCATTCCTCGCGGGCTCGCACGTCCACCATGCAGGCCTTGCCGGCCTTTACCAGCTCTGCCGCTTGCTGGACGGTCACTTCCATCTCCGACTCCGCTTCGTGCGCTTCCACGATAGTTTTGATCACTTCATCCACGGGCAGATTCTCGTTGCGTGCGCAGACTTCGGCGAGCGTCTCATCGGGGCGAAAGCCGCAGCTCGAACACCCGCCCACATGGTAGCGCCGGAAGAGCGCCCGCTGCGCACTCGGGAAGCGCGCCACCAGTTCTTGCATCGTGATAGAAGGTTCAATCGTCATAGCCTACAGGTATCGGCTCGTGCCGCCGTAGGAGCAAACGGAAACTTGCGGCTCAATCAAACAGCCGCACCTTCTCGCGATGAAAGACTGACAGGCTACTACTTCCGCGTGTGGACGAAGACGCCCTTTTTGTTGCCCACGACGACGTCCAGTTTGCCATCGCCGTTCACATCGGTTGCCATGACTTGGGTGCCTACGCCGCTGTCGGCGTCCACGAGGTGCGGAGTGTAGGTGGCCTTGCCATCAGCGCGTTTTAGCTCAAACCACCAGACCACGAACGGGCCGTTTGATTCTGGGTCGCCGCTCGGGCCGTGCGCCCAGCAACGCTTGCCGGTCACGAGGTCTTTGATTCCGTCGCCGTTCATGTCCACGAGGTCTAGGGCGTGCGGCTGGGAAAAGGTGACGCCGGTTTCGCCGGGCGCTTTGTCGGTGCCGGTGATGAGGTGTTTCGTCCAGCCCACTGCGCCGTCTTTGCTCGTCTGCTCAAACCACGCGACGCCCCAGGCGTGCGCGGCGAGGGAGGTGATGACGTCGGTCTTCCCGTCGCCATTCACATCGTAGCCAAATTGCTGTGCGCCGAGGCCGAACATGGCTTCGTGTTTTACCCACGGGGTCTTGCCGTCCCAATTTGCAGGCTGCTCCCACCAGCCGGTGCCTTCGAGGATGTCGGTGCGTCCGTCGCTGTTGATGTCGCCGTAGCCGATGCCGTGGGTAAATTTCTGGAATGCTTTGTTGGGCTCGCCGGAGATGTTCATCCACTTCCAGTCGGCGGTGGGGTTTTTCGGGTCGGCTTTGGAGTAGCCGAGGGTGCCGTTGCTCATGGCGAGGAGGTCGGGCACTTTGTCGCCGTCAATGTCTGCAAGCATCGGCGATTCGTTGTCGGTGACGGCGAGGACGTTGCGGCGCTGCCACGGTGCGTCTTTGCCCTGCGGGTTTTCCCACCAAAAAGTTTCTTTACCGGGGAAGCCGATGACGAGGTAGTCGGCCCAGCCGTCGCCGTTGAAGTCTGCGGAGTAGCTCACGAAGTTGTTCGAGTATTCGTTCTCGCCGCTGAGGAAGCCCTTCCAGCCGGGAATCTTCGTGCCGGTGGTATCGCCTTTTTTGACGAAGTGTTTGTCGCCCATGTCATAGATGGTCGAGCGCTTTGCAAAGTCGGGCCCGGCATACCAGAACGGGCCGCTGAGGATGTCGTTTTTGCCGTCCTTATTTACGTCGGCGACGCAGGCTCCTTCGGCCCAAAAATGTTCGGTGAGAACTTGCTTGGACCACTGGCCGGACGGTGCTGGCGGTGGTGTGGAGATCTGCTGCGCGAAGGCGGCGACGGTAGTGACGGAGAGGACGAGAGCGATGGTTTTCATAGCGGGCGCATGGATTGCGGGGAACGCCAGTGAGCGCAAGGCAGAAGTTGACATCTCCTTTGCAAAGGAAGTGACGAAACGTGAAAGTAGGTGCGTCAGCAGCAACTAGGGGTGGGGGTGATTACAAGTGGAATTCAGAAGGCGGATGACCTGGAGGGCGGGTCCCGGTTTATCGGCGAATGGGAGGGTATTGCGTCTGGTGGGAGTCGGTTTCATAGAAGAATGCCCACGAGAACTCCAGTCAAGGGTATGAGAAGCGCGAGGCAGAGAATGCCAATGTGTAGAATGAGGGTCCTTTGCGGAAACAAGGGGTACCATAAATAATACGCGTTTAGAAAAATCGCTCCGCATATCAACTGTGCGATGTGAACGTTTAACGTCGTTCCGGTAAGGAAATATCCAGTGGATGAAGCGGTGAAAAATCTAAAGCGCGCGAAACCGTCAGAATAGATCCGAACTACTTGAAAGAGGATCGCTGCAGGAAGGACGAGTCCTCTGAATAGCAAAGACCACGGCCTTTCGAAAAACGGAGATGGTAGGTGTTCAGAGGACATCGGTAATGGTTCGCGGATGTTCGGCGGTGTGGGTCATTTCGCAATCAACTGCACGCCGTCGGCGACTATGATGCCGTCGGTGTCTTTTGTGGTGGTGGTAATGTTGCAGAAGGGAGTCATAGAGGGTTTCGCTTACTCGTTTTTCGGCGGCTGTTCGGTATTTGTGGCGGACGAGGTTCTGCTTTTCTCGCGCTCTTCAAGCTCACGAATGCGCTGGGACATCATCCGAATCGATTCGCTCTCTTTATTCCAATGGTCAGATTCGGATAAGAGATACCCGATCCTCACAGCGGCACCCATGGCGGCTGCCATCATCACATGCAAAGTTACTTCGGAATACCCGAGCCTTAAAATGGCAGCCGAGCCGGCTATCATGACCAAAGAGATGAGTAGGTAGCGGTAGAATGATCTCATCGGTGGTTACCGGTTGTTTCATTTTGCAATCAACTGGATGCCGTCAGCAACAACGAAGCCGTCAGTGTCTTTTGTGGTGATGGTGATGGTGAGTTGGTCGGTGGTTTTGAACTCAAAGGTGCCTAAAATGGCGCTGCCTTCTTTGAGTTGCTCGTTCACGCGCACGTCAATGTTGCGGCCTGCTCCGATGAGGTTGATGGGGACGTTGGTGGCTCGGTTAGGGTTTGGCGGGTAGTGGAAGTGGATTTCGTAGGTGCCGGGTTTTTCGATGGGGATGGTCCAGGTGAGGGTTTTTTCGCCTTTGCCGATGTTGCCGTCGTGGATGTAGCCGTCGCCGATTCTTTGGGTGCCGTTTACGTTGCCGGGGGTCCAGTCGCCGAGCTTTTGGGCGGTGGTGTCGTCGATGAGTTGGCCGTCGAGTTTTACGGATGGGGGTTTTGTTGCGGAGCTTGGGGGGCGGGTGTAGTCGAGGATTTGTCCGTCTTTTTCGAGGCGGGCTTTGAGTTTGTCGTAGGGGACTTCTTGGACGGGGGTGTTGGCTTCGAGTGCGAGGATGGCGGCGGTGGTGGCGCTTTGGCCGAGGATCATGAAGACGGGTTCCATTCGGATGCTGCCGTAGGCGATGTGGGTGGTGGAGCATGCGACGGGGACTAGGAGGTTTGTGGCGTCGGTTTTGTGGGGGAGGAGTGCGCCGTAGTCGATGGGGTAGGGTCCGCCGGGGTTTACTTGGACGTCGCCTTCGTTGCGGGCGAAGCCGCGGGCATCGACGTAGCGTTGGACGTTGTGGGAGTCCATGTTGTAGGAGCCCATGCCGATGCTGCGGGGTGTAGGGATTTTGCGGGTGAGGTGGTTTTCGTTGATGATGGTTTCGCCAGTCATGCGGCGGGCTTCGCGGACGTAGATTTGGTGGGACCAGCCGCCGTTGTCGGTGAATTCGTCTTTGGGCAGGCCCCATTGGTTCATGCGCTGGCGGATGTCTTCGGGGATGCTGGGGTCGTTGGCTAGGAAGTAGAGGAGGCCTTTTTGATATGTCTCGTGCTCTTTGAGGATTTCGCGGCGGCGTTCGTAGGTGGCGTCGGGGTAGTCGTAGTTCATGCCGATGTTGTCGAAGGAGTATGCGCCGTGGTTGTTGGTGTCGGTTTTGTGGTTGGGGATGGGGTCGAATTTGGCGATGATGTTGCCCCATTTCCAGCCGGCGGCGATGTAGCGTTTGAGCAGTTCGTATTGTGCGGGGTCGTAGCCGTCGGGCCGTGCGAAGGGGATGCGGTTTGCGGGGTCGTTGGTGAGGCACATGCGGTAGCAGTAGGCTTGGATGCGTTTGTCGCCGTCGCCGTCTTTGCCGGGGTCGCCGTCGTGGATGCGGGGGACGAGGCCGCTGGTTTTGTCGCCGGGGATTTTGTAGGGGCTGACGTCGCGGTCGAACTGATGGCTCTTCGAGTGGGCGGCTACGATGCCGTTGAGGGTTTCGTTGAATTGGGACTTGGGCTCGCGGCCGACGGTGTAGGGGATGCGGGCGGCGGCCATGAGGTCGCCTTCGTAGGTGGCGTCGATAAACATGGCGCCGGTGTATGTTTGGCCGGTGAGCATGGTGATGCTTTGGATGCGGGCGTCTTTTTTGAGGACGCCGCGGTCGCGGTCGAGCCACTGGTCGCGGAATACGGGGATGTTGTGTTCTTTGATGAGGCCCTCGAAGACGCGCTCGGCAACGCTCGGCTCGAATATCCACATGGTGCGGTTTTCGCCGTCCATGGCTGCGGTGCCCTGGCCTTTGTTTCCGTATTCGGTTTTCTTCTGCTGCTTCCAGGAGGTGTCTTTTTGGTACTCCAAATAGATGCGGTGGTAGAAGTCGCGGGCGAGTCCGCCGATGACGGATTTATTGCCGGTGTCGGTCCAGCCGAGTCCGCCGCTGGAGAGGCCGCCGAGGTGTTTGTCGGGCCCGACGAGGACGACTGTTTTGCCCATTTTTTTGGCCTGCACGGCGGCGATGACGCCCGCAGAGGTGCCGCCGTAAACGACGACGTCGTATTGCTGGGCTGTGGCGATGCTGGTGAGTGTCGCGAGGACGAGGAGTGTGTTGCGCATGCGGCGGAGGGTGGAGATTTGGGGGGATTGTGCAAGCGGGGGCTTGCGTGAGTTGCGCAGGAAGGTAGGAGACTTTGCGCAATGTCCACAGCCGCCAACCAATCGCAGCAACGCGTCGCCGCGCAGCAGCCAACGCCGGGTCTTCCGGACGGGCCGCGCGTGCAGGAGCAGCTTGCGGCGCTCACGGAAGGCGGAGAGGTGCGTCCGCTGCTGGAGTTTCTGCGTGCGCTGCTGAATGCGCGGGCGCTGGCGATTTTCCCCACGAGTGATCGGCCCGGTGCGGCGAGTGTGACGATTACGACGCGGGGTATTTTGGCGACTTCGCTGGAGCCGCTGGCGGAACGGCTCGGCAAGGCGAAGGCGGCGGTCGTAGAGCCTGCGGAATCGCTCGGTGCGGAGGGCTACACGATCGCGGTGCCGGTGCAGCGGGACAGTCATGCGCTGTGGGTGCTCATCGCGCAGTTCGTCGTGCCGAATGAGCGCGAGTTGCAGGGCTACCTCGTCATTTTACAAAGCGTCGCGGGCTATCTGCTCTACCGCGAGCAACGGTTGGTGACGGAGGATATTCATTGGGTGCTCGCTCGCACGAGTGGGCTGCTGGATGTGTTTCGCCGGGCGGGCGCGGAGGAGGATTACGATAAGGCGTGCCGCATCGCAGTGGACGCGCTGCGCGAGTATCTCGGCTGCTCGCGGGTGGTTTACGCGGACGGCGCGAGGCTGGCGGCGATCAGCGGCGTGTCGAAGCTCGATGCGAAGAGCCCGACGCACCAACCCACGGAGACAGCGCTGCGTGAAGCGGTGCTGGAGGCGGAGCGCATTGATTTTCCAGCGGATAAAAACGCCGTCGCCCACGAGCTGCTCGCTGCTGCTACAGGCGCGACGCAGATCACCACGCTGCCGTTTGGGAAACGCGCGTGTCTTTTCGAGTGGGACGCCGAGCCGGACCACCGGACGCCTGCGCTGCTGGAGGCGGCGCTGCCTTTTGTGCAACCGCTCTTTGACCTACTGGAAAGAGCCAAGCCGCATCCGGTGGCGTTCTTTTTCCACCGCGTATGGAGCCGCGCCACGCGCAACAAACGGCGCGCAATCGTAGCGGCTCTCGTGGCGCTGGCGGCGGTGCTCGTGCTGCCGATTCACTACACGATCAAGTGCGACTGCCGGCTCGTGCCGAAAACGAAGCGAGTGATCGCTGCGCCGTTCGACGGATTGCTCGGGCGCACGAAAGTCCAGCCCGGCGACCGCGTGAAGGAAGGCGACCCGCTCGTAACGCTCGACAGCCGCGAGCTAAAGCTCAAGGAAGCCGAGCTGATCGCCGCACGAGATCAGGCACTCAAGAAGCGCGACCGCGCGCTGAGCAACCCGGACGGCGTGGATTTCTCCGCCGCGCAAGTGGCGTCATTTGAGGCGGCGGGCGTGATGGAGGAACTCTCCCTTGTGCAGCAAAAGCTCGCCTTTCTCGACATCCGCGCGCCCATTTCCGGCATCGTTGTATCGGGAGACCTACGCCGGGCAGAAGGACAGCCCGTGCGGCAAGGACAGGTGCTCTACGAAGTCGCGCCGCTGGAAGAGATGCTCGTGGAAATGGACGTGCCGGACCACGAATTCAGCCGCGTTCGCGCTGGGATGCCCGTGAGTTTCCGCATGGAGGCATACAGTGGATGGAGTGGCGACTCGCACATCGCGCGGCTCTACCCGCAGAGCGAGCAGCGCGACGGAAAAAACGTCTTCGTCGCCGAAGCCGCCGTCGTAGGAGCCGCGCCGGAGCTGCGTCCCGGGATGCGTGGCCGCGCAAGCATCGAAGGCGACCGCAAGACGATCGCGTGGATCCTCGGGCACCGCTTCGTGGACTGGGCGCAGACGGCGCTTTGGTGGTGAATTACTCCGTCCGCGAACTCGAATCACTCCGCCCGCTCTTGCGCGGGGATTTGCGCTTCTCCGTGCAGGAACACGGCGACGAACGCTCGTGCGTTATCGAGGACGCCGCCGCGTCGAAGTTCTACCGCGTCGGCTTCGACGAATATCGCTTCTTCCGCTCGCTCGATGGAACGCAAACTGTGGCCGCGATCCTCTCCCGACTCGCCCGTGATGCGAAGGGCGAGGCTTACTCCGAACACGAAGCACTCCAGATGCTCCGCTGGCTCAAAGACAACCACCTCATCGCCGTGGAAAGCGAGCGCGCGAAGACGGACTCCGAGCAAAATCAGCGCGCAATGAAGAGCGCAGTGACTTGGCTGAATCCGCTCATCGTCCGCATTCCGCTCGGACGGCCCGACCGCTTTTTCGCATGGCTCGCCGCGCGCATGAAGCCGCTGCTCGGCGGCTTCGGCCTTCTCGTTTGGCTGGCTGTCGTGTCGTTCGGTGCGGCGCAAGTTGCCGTTGAATGGCCGCGTTTCGCCCGTGGGTTCGACCAGATTCTAGGGCGCAACAATTGGCTATGGCTCGGCCTAGTCTGGGCGTGTCTCAAAGTGCTCCACGAGCTCGGCCACGGCGTCTTCTGCCGCCACTACGGCGCGCGAGTCCGCGAAGTCGGCGCGATCTTTGTGATGTTTGTGCCGATGGGCTACGTGGATGCCACGGCGAGCATCGGCATCGCGTCGAAGTGGAAGCGCATCGTCGTCGCGTGCGCTGGGATGTACGTCGAACTTTTCATCGCCGCCCTAGCCGCGTGGTGGTGGAGCAACACGCCCGAAGGCGAACTCGCCACCGTCCTCCACGACGCCGTCGTCACCGGCAGCGTGCTCACACTCTTCTTCAATGCGAACCCGCTCATGCGCTTCGACGGGTACTACATCCTCGGCGACCTTCTCGGCATCCCGAACCTCTCCACCCGCTCCCGCTCATGGTTCCAGCGCTTCGCCGCGTGGTGCCTGCTCGGGGCAAAAAAACTGCGCCCCGCCTTCCCCGCCTCTCGCGAAGAATGGGTCGTCGCGCTCTACGGCGTGTGCTCTTGGGCGTGGCAGATTCTCGTGCTCGCCGGGCTGCTCCTCGGCGCGACGGTGTTGCTAAAAGGCGGCGGTCTTCTGCTTGCGGCAGTCGCCGCCATCGCGTGGATCGTGCTGCCGCTCGTGATGTTTGCGCGCCAACTCGCGAGCATGGCGCACGGCGTATCCGGCGGACTGGTTTTGCGAGCTTGTATTGTCGCAGGGCTCGCCGGGCTCGCCCTCTTTTTCCCCTACCGTAAAACCGTCGTCGCGCCCGGCGTCATCGAGTTTGCCGACACGCGAATCCTCCGCGCCGAGTGCCCCGGCTTTGTGGAGAAAATCCACGTCCACGATGGCGATGTCGTCGCCGCTGGCACGCTGCTCATCGAGCTGCGCAATGATGAAGTCGCTTCTGGATTTGCACGCACAGAACGCAACGTCGAAGCGCAGGAACAACGGACGAGGCACGCCTACTCGCGGGAAGATGTCTCCGCGTATCAGACCGAACTTTCCAAGCTCGACGGCCTCAAAAGCGGCCTCGCGCAAAACAAGCTCTACCTCGGCACACTCAGCATCCGCGCGCCGATAGCGGGCCGGATTTCCGGGCGACTGCTGCCGCAGATGGCGGGGAGCTTTATGCAGTCCGGCTCCGAGATACTTCGCATCGGAGAGACGACCGGGCGGGAGATCAAAGTCGCAGTCGCGCAGAGTGCAGAGCCGCACTTCCGCACCGCGCTCGGGCAGCCCGTCGCCGTGCGCGTGGAAGGCCGCGAGGTGATGCTCGCCGGCATCCTGAAGAACTTCGCAGGCGAGGCATCGCGCACCATTCCCCACGCCGCACTGACTGCGCCCGCTGATGGCCCGCTGCCCGTCCGCCGGACTGAGGAGGCGACGCAGGACGCCGCAAAGTTCGAGCTGGCCGACCCGCACTTCACCGCCACTGTCGGCCTCCCCGCCGAAGCCGCAGGACTAGCCGACGGCGAACTCGCTCGGGTGAAATTTCGCAGCACGCAAAGCGTCACCCTTTTCAACGAACTCCGCAGCGCCGTCGCAGGCTGGACGAGGAAGTTCGGCGGGTAGAGCGGCTTTTTGCTTCCGCCGCACCGCCGAGAGCGCCGTCGTGCCGCGGACGGCTCCGTGGATTTTCCCTCGCAGTTGCAGGATGATCCGATCGAAGGCGAAGCGGATTACAGCAGGCTTCGCGGCTCCATCCCCTTCAATCCGCAAAAACCGCCGTAAACCCCGCCTGCTCGAAATGATGGTCCCTCGTCAGCGCCTCCGTGAGCCCCTCATCCGCCATCACCACCAGCGAGATACAATCCGTCAGCGACCACGCCTTATCTGGGCGCTCATCGTAGAGCTTCATTCCCCGCGCAAAATACTCGGGAGAAACCTCGATTACCCGTGTCGCGGGTCTTCCGCCAGCGAATCAAATCCCGCTTTAATCTGCCGCCGGATGTGCGATTCCGCAAACGCATCGGCTACCTCCGTGAGAACCCACTGCGTCGTCACGATGTCCCCATCAAAACTCCGCGCCCACGCCATCACCTCATCGTGGTGTTCATCGAGCTGGTTGATGAACGCCACATAGAAAAACGCATCCGCGAAAACCGTCATGGTTTCTTCGCGTGGCCGTGGAGGTAGTGATCCAGATTCCTCGCCAAATCCGTCGGCACATCATCCGCAATGCCGACCAGCTTCGCATATCGTTCAGCGAGCGTCCGCCGTTTGG
>CAMDQC010000025.1 GCA_945905735.1 Prosthecobacter debontii
CCCAAGTTCCGCAGTTGGCGGGGGCTGATCTTGCATTCATGCGGGTTTTGGGGCGAGGGAGGCGGGTTTTCTGCACTACATTTGCACGGCTTGGGCGGCGCTTGGCGCTGTGGGGGCGGCGAGGATTCGGTTGCGCGTGGGCAGGGCAAGGCCGAGACGCGCGAGCAGTTCGGCGATGTGTCGGTCGGGGCGCGCTACGGTGCGGATGGTCAGTTCGGTTTGTGTTTGGCCGCGGCGCACGGGGAACGCGATGTCCATGCTTTTGATCGTCCCGATTTCCGCGATGAGTTTGCGCGCGCAGGTGCCGAGGCCCTTGCCGCTCATCCATTGTTCGAGCACGCGCCACATCGCGAGCGCGAGGAAGCACACGAGGATGTGCGCTTCGACTCGCGCGGTTTTTTGATGGTAAATCGGCCGTAGTTTGAGGTCGCTCTTGGCGGTGCGGAACGCGGCTTCGGCTTGCGTGAGCTGGATATACCAGCGCCAGAGTTTCGCGGGGTCGGTTTCGGTGCAGTTGGTGCGCAGCAAATAGGCTCCGTGCGCTTTGTCTTTCCAGCGGCCTTTCTCGACGTGGCTGGTGATGGTTAAAGCGCACGCGGCTCCGCCCGGGTCGCGCTCGACGGTGGCTTGGATGACTTTCGCGGCTGCGGGATATTTGCCGAGCCAACGCCCGATTCGCCGCTCGATGTCGCCGGTTTTCGCGCTCGGTTTTTCGCGCAGCGCGGCGTCGATCTTTTGAAGCTCGGCGCAAAGTTTTTCGGTCTGTCGTGCGAGCATGGCGCGTTCTTTTTCGGCGCGCGCGGTGCTGCGGCAGAGGACGTATTGTTCCTCGCCCTTGCCGTCGGGGTGGGCGATGAGCCGCGCTTCGAGTCCGCTCTGAACGCTGTGCCAGCCTTGGTTTTCGAGCAGCGCCTTTTCAAAATCACGCAGTTGCGCCTTCGGTGTGCCGACGAGGTAGCGGGCGTTGCGCTCGCGCAAAAAGGCGATGTTCTTCTCGCTCACCATCCCGCGATCCATCACCCACACGCGCTGCGCCGCTCCGTATTTGCGCTCCATGTCGGTGACGATTTGTTCGACGGTCGTCACGTCGTTGCGATTGCCGGCGAACACTTCAAACGAAAGCGGCAGGCCCTCCGGCGAGCACACCAGGCCGATGCACACTTGCTTGCAATCGCTGCGCTGGTCGCGGCTGTAGCCGCGCGCCGCCTTCTCATTTTCCTCCGCCGCACCTTCGAAAAACGTGCTCGTCACATCGTAAATCAAAAACTCGAACTGCACGCCAAACCAATCCCGATACCGCTCCATGAGATGCCCGCAGAGCTTGTCTTTATGCGCCCCGAGCACATCGAGGCCGCGATAAAGACGGTCATCGTTTATTTTAGAAAGCGGCACGCCCGTGATGTCCTCCAGCGCCGTCCGCTCATACCAATGCTCCGCGATTCCCAGCTCCGAACGCTGCGCGCAAAACCGCCCCACCGTCAGCACCGAAGCGACATCGGCCCACGAGACTTCCTCCTTCCCCGGCTCCACGAGCGACTCGATGAGCTTGCCCAGCCCGAGCCGATGCCACAACGCCAGCCCCAGCCACACTTCGCCAAAATCGCGCACCCGCTCCACGCGCAACGCCGCCACGTTGGCGACTTCCCACTGCGCCGCAGGCTGCGTCGCCGCCATCGCAGGCGACCCGCCCAGCTCCGGCTGATGCGCCTTTTTCCCCCGCGGACGACCTTCGAGCAACGCGCCGAGATCCTCCCATCCCGCATCATCGGCGAGTTCAGCGGAGTCGAGCTTGCCCAGCGTCGCCACCACGCGCTGACGCGGCCCGCTCGCCGTGCGATGCGATTCGCACAGCGTCCAATAATCGTAGCTGACATCATCAACCACCTTCCTATGACGGCGTAAAAACATACCCGACTATCCCACCCACGCGCCGCGTTCCGCAATGGGGTCTTCTTCACTACAACGCCCAAACCCGCAGGCCAACAGAGACACCACCCCCGCACAAACGAAGCCCGTCAGAGAAAAGTTTTCCCGCGCCAACAGCGAACTGCGGAACTTGGGCTAATGCCGCACCACGGCGCGGATTGAGTAAGCGTCAAAAATGAAACTTCACGCTCTTTGCCTCGCCGTAGCCACCACTCTCACCACCGCTCAAGCCGAAAACTGGCCGCATTGGCGCGGCCCCGCGCTCAATGGCTCCTCGTCCGAAAAGGGCTTGCCGACTCAGTTTAGCCCGACCGAAAACGTGAAGTGGTCGCTCGACCTCCCCGGTATCAGCGGCGCGACGCCTATTATCTGGGGAGACAAAGTTTTCGTGATGAGCCCCGACGCTCAAAAGGACCAATGGCTCATCTGCGTAGGCCGCACCGACGGCAAAGTCCTCTGGAAGCAAAAGCTCGCGGGCGGGATGCTCGATAAAGGACGCGGCAACAGCACCAGCCCTTCGCCGATTACCGACGGCAAGACCGTGTGGGCGCTCGTCGGCACGGGGCAACTCGCCGCTTTCGACATGGACGGTAAAGCCCTCTGGCAGCGCGAACTCGGCAAGGACTACGGCGTATTTAATATCATGTGGGTCTATGGCAGCAGCCCGCTCCTTTTTGCTGGAAAGCTCTACGTCCAAGTCCTCCAGCGCACGCCCGCAGACGGCGGCTACCCCGGCGTCACCGACAAAGGTGACCGCGAGAGCTACCTCCTCGCGCTAGAGCCCGCGACGGGCAAGACGCTCTGGAAACACGTCCGCCCCACCGACGCAAAACTCGAGAGCATGGAGAGCTACGCCACCCCCATCCCGCACACCGTCGGCGGCAAGTCGCAGATTCTCATCGCAGGCGGCGACGTCCTCTCCGGCCACGACCCAGAGACCGGCGTAGAGCTTTGGCGCGGCGGCGGCATCAACCCCAAGCGCGGCGAATGGATGCGCCTCGTCCCCAGTCCCGTTAGCGCAGGCGATGTTGCCTTCGTCGCAGGCCCAAAACAGAGCCCCGCCATCGCGTATAAGACCGATGGAAAAGGCGACGTCACCGAGACTGGCAAAGCGTGGACTTTCGACGAAAGAAAGACGCCCGATTGCGCCACACCCGCCTACCATGACGGCAAGCTCTTCGTCTTCGACGGCGACTCCCACACGATGACCGTCATGGACGCCAAAACCGGCGCAAAACTCTGGCAAAAAACCCTCGAAGGCATCGACAAATCCAAAGGCAAAGAAGTCTTCCGCGCCTCCCCGACCATCGCCGACGGCAAAATCTACAACCTCGGCGAACGCGGCACCGTCGTCATCCAAAACGCCGCCGACGGAGCGCAACTCGCCGTCATCCCCATGAGCAGCGGCGGCCCGGAAGCGGTTCGCAGCAGCATAGCCGTGAGCGGCGGAAATCTCTTCATCCGCACGGCAGATAAGCTCTTTAGTATCGGCAAGTGACGGGGTTGCCGATTTCGGCGAGAACATTGCGATTTTCCGGGCATTTTTAACCTTGCACATCATTCGAGAAAAAGCGACTCATCGGAGCAAGCGTCCAACCAATTTCGCCCTAGACCCGTCTTCTGCGAGATACTAGTTACTTTCCTGAGCGGGGGGGTGTCAGGGCGCTAAGTCCGTCACAGTCCAACAACCAAAAAAACCACCAGAGATGAAACACAAACCTTCAAGAAGTATTCTATCCGTTAGCGTCTTGGCAATCATTGCAGCGCCGGTTTACATTCGCGGTGCTGCTGACACAATTACGGGCGCAAGTCCGGCTTGGGTGACGACTACGGCGTGGTCCACGGGAGCGATTCCGACGGCGTCGGATAACGCGATCATTGCTGCGACTGGTTCGGTCAACCTGCAGGGGTCTAATGCGGCATTCAATCCGACTGCGACATTAGGCACGACAACGATTCAGGACTTGCAGTTTAATAGCGTTGGGGCGGTTACTTTGACGAACGCGAGCACGTCGCGTGACATGTATATCATTTTGAATGGGGGCCGTGGGGCAGGCATCCCGTTGATAAGTACGGTGGGCGATTTCGCATACGGCGTTGCAAACGGAGCATCAAAGACCCTCCAGTTGCAACTGGACGCGAGCGGAAGTGTGGACGTCGAGGCGAACGTGCTTTCGATTGGCGGAATTATCCGCGAAACCGGTTCTCAATCGCTCAATAAGACAGGAGCAGGAACGCTCGCCCTTAGCGCGGCCAATTCGTTTTCCGGCGGGCTCACTGTGACCGCCGGAAATCTCCGGGCTTCGGGTAATGCCGGTGCGCTCGGCGCTGGAAACCTGACACTCGCGGGTGGTGGCTTGGAATTGCTCAACGATACCGGGCTCGCATTTAATCGCCCGACTACGGTGACTGCAAACACGACGATTACCAGTAACCGTGCAACTGCGGCCGCCACGAACACGACGCATACGCTCGGCACTTTGAATATCGGCGCGCAGACGCTCACGATCGCTCGCGGGGCGGGAATCACAGGGGCGGGAATCGGCGGCGTCGCGTTTGGAGCCACCACGCTCAGCGGGGGCGCAACTTTAGCCGCCGCAGCGAGCACCGCCTTGACGCTCGGCGCGACCGAACTCAATGGAAACACTCTCACCATCAACGGAGCTGGTACGACAGCGGTCGGTGCTGTTACGAGCACTGGCGACGCATCCATTTCGGTGACCGGGACCGGTGCTGCGACGATCGCGTCTTTGAATGCGGTTGGTGCAGCAACTCTGAATGGAACCGGTGGCCAAATTACGGTCAGTGGAGCGATCAGCGTTGGCGGGACAGGATTGCTGAAGACTGGCGGTGCGCGTGCGATCCTTAGCGGAACCAGCACCTACGCCACAGGGACGACGATTAGCGGCGGTGTTGTGGAAGCCACTGCCAACGGCGCGCTCGGAACGGGAGCTGTCGTCGTAAATACCGGTGCGACTTTGGAAGTGAACCTTGCAAACGCGACCTATACCGCATCATCGATTACCGCGAACGCAGGAAGTCGCGTCGCTGTGAGAAACGTGACACTGGCGAGTGGTTTGACGCTCGCGGGCGGGAACCTCGGGACACGTACGGCTGATGCCGGAGTCTTTGCCGGAGCTATCAACGTGACGGCGGATTCCTCTGCGACGCTCATTAGCTACTCGAGCCCTGCGAATAATCTGAATATCACGATCTCTGGAAAACTCTCCGGTTCCAGCGCACTCGCGGTGCTCGGAGGGGCGACTGCGAATGCCGGTGTGAAGGCGTTGATTCTCACCAACACGACCAATGATTTCAGCGGAGCGTTCAACGTCGCTTCCGGGCAGCGCCTGAGCAGTATTCCCGCGGCCACCGGCAATACTTTAGGGACTGGATCCGTCAGTCTGGACGGCGGATTCCTCCGACTAAACGATAACGGCACCGGATCGAACACGACGCTGGCTTACGGAAACAATATTACTGTCGGCGCTGGCGGTGGGACGATGGATTTGGACCGAGTCTCCGGTATCGAAACAGGTAACACGTTTGCACTCGGAGGTTTGACGCTCGGTTCCGCTGCACTCGTAGTGAACGGAGCGAACGACTACAAGGCCAGCTTCGCTACAGGGACGCTGACTGGCGATGCGACGATCAATAATGCTGCGGACGTGACCATCTCCGGCGTTGTATCGGGAGGATTTGGCATCACTAAAAGCGGAGTCGGAAAACTTTCTTTTGCGGGAGCAAATAGCTTTACCGGAACTACGACCATCAGTGGAGGTTCCCTCGACTTGAGCGGATCGCTGACAGGGGCGCTCGCCATTGGAGCCACGGCAAGACTCTCGGGTGGAGGAAGCGTGGCCGGTGTGACCACCGTAGGTAATGCCGCGATCCTGAACCCAGGGACTTCGGGTGTAGGTACGTTGACGTTGGCCGGCCTGACTTTTGGCGCGGTTGCGACGGATACCGCGACCGTGAATTTTGCGGCACTCGCGGTTCCAGACGCAAACAATCCAGCGATCAACGTGACCGGCGCAGGTGGCCTCGTCACCAACGGCGACGGCACCGGAGTGAATGTTGTCACGCTGAATCTCACCACGGCGTTGCCCGCCGTTGGAGTACGCACCATCATCAATTACGATGGAACGATCGGAGGAACCGGCTTCAGTGCGTTTAAGCTGGGTACGTTGCCGAATCCTCGAATCGTGGCGACCCTCAATAATAATACGACAGACACCCGAATTGAGCTCGATATCTCGGCTGTGGACGCACCGAAATGGTCCGGTGCTTTCGATTCACAATGGACCACTACCCCGATCGGTGGAGCGAAGAACTGGAACCTTGTTGTAGCAGTCGGCACAACCGACTATATCGCGGGCGATAACGTCCTTTTTGACGATACCGCGACTGCTAACACCACGGTTGATGTGGCAGAAAACGTTACTCCGACCAGTGTTGTTTTCGATAATACGACGGCTAAAGATTACACGGTTGGCGGTACATTTGCCATCACCGGAACGACGGGTCTCGTGAAGACGAAAAACGGGAAAGTGACGATCAGCAACGTCAACAGTTTCACAGGGGCGGTTTCCATTGATACTGGCACCGTAAGCGTGAACACGGTCGCAGACGGCGGCGCCAATAGCGCTCTGGGTGCCGGAACCTCTGTCATTCTCAAAAACGGCGGAATACTTGAGTTTACGGGTGCCAGTGGGAGCACAAATCGAGCGATCGATGGGAACATCGGAGGAGGCAAGGTTAAGGTTTCTGGCGCTTCGACCCTCACGCTGGCAGGGGCCATCGTTGCGGCTGCCCCGCTCACTTTGGAAAACGCCGGCACGCTGACCGTATCGGGCAATGTCACCGCAAATGATATCGTCACTCTCGCGAATAGTGGAACGTTGAGCGTATCGGGCACCATCAGCGGTCCAGTCGGCGCTGTTGTGTCCGGCGCTGGCACGACGACCCTCGCTGGAAATGTAACATCAGCCCTGACGAATTCCGGTGCGGGCACTACTGCTCTCACAGCGGCTGGAAACAACCCTTCGAGCACGACGATTTCTGCGGGCACGCTTCAAGTCGGCGACGGAACACTGGCCGGCAGCACGGGAACTGGGCTGATTACCAACAACGCGACGCTGGCATTCAACACTGCAACTGCTTTGACCGCGACTGCGGCAAACGCGATTGTGGGGACGGGCGTTCTCACGAAAACTGGGCCTGGAACCGTTGTGCTGAGTGGTGCTGCTGCCAATACTTATAGCGGCGATACGACGGTTAGTGGCGGAACTCTGATTTTGTCCAAGACCACCGGGGTGAATGCAATCGGAGGGAATCTTATCGTCGGAACTGGCGCTACGGTGGCATACGGAACCACAGCGGGACAATTGGCGGATCATATTCCAGACGGTGCAAATCTAACGATCAACGGTGGAACGTTTGGCTCTGGTGCTGGTGCGTCACTTCTCGTTCCGACTGAGGGAGTCACCGATACGGTTGCTGCGGTTATTTTGAATGGCGGAACCTTTCTTTCTGGGAGGAATACGACGGCACCAGTTGGACCATTTACCATTACGGGTGCTTTGACTGCGACGGATGGAAATATCCTGCTGCAACGCGGAGGTCGCATCACAACTGGTAGTGCTGCGCTGAGTGGTCCGGCAGTTTTGAATTTCGACGGCGGAACCACTGCCGGAGCTAGTATCCTCACGGTGAACGGTGGCATTTCCTTGGCTGGGACTACCGTGAACATGAACGCTGGACCAAGTCTTGTGGTTCCCGGTTCTGCGGGGAGTATCCTTAACCTCAATGGCAGCCTCACTTCGACAGGAACCACGACGTTCAACCGAATCAGCGCCGAAGCAGCTCCACGTGCACAGATCGACCTCAATGGGGGAACTCGTGGGTTTAATGTGACTGGAACGCTCACCTTGGGAACTCCCACAGCCCGTGTTGATGTAGTGAGCACCGGTATTACACCCGGTTCTCTTGTGAAGTCCGGTAGCGGAAACATGATTCTCGGGGGCACGAATACCTACACTGGCGACACTGTCATTGAAGCGGGCACCTTGACGCTCACTGGCTCGCTCTCTGGCTCAGCGAATATCGATGTGCAAACCAACACGACATTCGACGTTTCGGGCGTCGTTGGTGGATACACGCTCGGCGCGGCGCAGACTCTGAAAGGTCTTGGCACTGTCGTTGGCGACATGAGCATCGCTGGAACGCTCTCCCCGAACACGAGCACGAGCATCGGAGCACTGACCTTTTCCAACAATCTGACGCTCGCAGCGGCAATCGCTCAGTTCGACATTCATAAAACGGGTGTCACTCTGACTAATGATGAAGTGTTCGTTAATACGATTGGAACAACCCTGACACTGAGCGGAACGCTCAACGTCACGGCGACTGGTTCCGCGCTGGCCGAGGGAGATCGGTTCGACCTTTTCGACGCAACGACTTTCGCAGGGACGCTCACTCAAGGAATCATGCCGGCACTCCCCGCCGAATTGGCTTGGGATATTTCCAATGTCGGAGTCGATGGAAGCATCGTTGTCGTCCCAGAGCCCGGCAGCGCAGCGCTGCTCGTGCTTGGCAGCACGCTCCTTTTCCGCCGCCGCCGTCAGGCATAAGAGGCAGGACGCCATCCAATTCACGCAGAGGGCCGCTGGGAAACCGGTGGCCCTTTGTGCTGCGTGGGTTTATTCGCCGAAGGTCGCGCGTAGATACTCGCGACTCTTTGTGGCGATGACTTCTGGGCCTTCCTCGAACTTGAACACCTCCACGCTCACGATGCCATTGTAGCCGGACTCTCGGAGTGCGGCGGCGATGGGGTGAAAGTCCACTTCGCCAAACCCTGGACCCTTCAAGTTTGCATCGTTCGCATGGAAATACTCGAAGCACCCGGCGCTCTCGCGGATGATTTGCGGGATGGGCTTCGCCTCCGAAGACATCGCTTTTACGTCGAGAATGATGCTCATCGCGTCGCTCCCGTATTGAGACGCAAACCTCCGCCCGTCCTCTGCTGTATTGATGAAATTCGTCTCCGCTGGTGCCAGCGGCTCGAAGCAAATTACCACGCCACGATCTTCCGCTCGCTTTACCGCACCGCGGAATACATCGGTCGCCCACGCCCATGCTTGCTCGGGATGCACGCCCTCCATCACATTCCGCTGCTTCGGAGAACCGACGATGATACGCGTGCCGCCGAGGTCCGCAGCGCACGTTACCAACTCGGAGAAATATGCTGCCGTACGTGCCCTCACCGCTTCATCGGGATGCGTGAGATACATCCCCTCCGCCTGCACGAGCACCCAGTGGAGGCCACTGATCCCCACGCCCGCTCGCGCCGCGCTCTCGCGGATGCGGATACGCTCCGTCGTAGAGATTTCCGTGACGCTTTTGGCGATGGTAAAGGGCGCGATTTCTACGAAGTCGTAGCCCGCTTTTTTCGCGTAAGCGAACGTGTCATCGAGCGACCAACCCTGAAAGATTTCGTTGCAGATTCCGAATTTCATCGCCCCGACATTGCGCTGGAAGGCTGCTGCGCCGCAACGCTCAAACTCGGGGCGTCTGATTTCCAGAAAAAATGCTGCCACTGACTCCACTCCACGCTAAAACAACGGACGATGCTAATGACCATCGTAGCTTGGGGAGCCGCAGGGCTCCTGTTGTTGTTTCTGGAGATGTTCCTGCCGGGGATGATCGCGGGCATCGCGGGCGCTGTGCTGCTCATGGTTTCCGTCGGCAAGGCGTATGATTTTTACGGCGCAGAGGGTGGGAACGTCGCGCTGCTCATCGCACTCCTCGCATCGGGCGCTCTTTGGTGGTGGTGGGCGACGCATTTTCAAAATACCCGCTTTGGTCGGAGTATGACGCTGCAAGATACGGGCAGCGGCACCGCCGTCACCCCCGGACTCGCCGACCTCGTGGGCGCCGAGGGCACCGCGTTCACGACGCTGCGCCCTGGGGGAACGGTGCTCATCGGTGGCAAGAGGGTGGACGCGATTTCCGACGGCGAGCTGATCGAAGCTGGCACCGCCATCCGCATCATCCGCTCGCAGGGCATCTGCGTCATTGTCCGGCGAATTTCAATTTAACAAACACACAAACCACTATGAACAACCTACTCATCCTTGCGGAGAAAAACCTTCGCCTTCAAGAAACATCGTCCAGCCTGCTCACACACCCGATCTTCATCGGCGTGCTCGTGGTCATCCTGCTCGTTATCACGCTCGTCCTTTTCAATTTCATGGGCATCTGGATTCGCGCACGGCTCGCGGGCGCACCTGTGAGTATGCTGGCCATGATCGCCATGCGGCTGCGCGGCGTCCCCGTCGCGCAGATCGTGGATACGCGCGTCACGGCGACCAAGGCCGGGCTGCAATTGGAGACGGACCCCATCGAGGCGCATTACCTCGCTGGCGGTGACATCCAGAGCGTCATCCTCGCGCTCATCGCGGCGGATAAAGCGGAGATCGTTCTCGATTGGCGCAAGGCGTGCGCCATTGACCTCGCTACGAAAGGCACGGGCAAAACCGTCCTCGATGCCGTGAAGACGAGCATCAACCCGAAGGTCATTGATTGCCCGAACCCCGCCTCGGGACGCTCGACCATCGACGCAGTCGCCAAGGATGGCATCGGAGTAAAAGTGAAAGCCCGCGTGACCGTCCGCACGAACCTCGAACGCTTCGTCGGCGGCGCCACGGAAGAGACGATCATCGCCCGCGTTGGCGAAGGCATCGTCACCAGCATCGGCTCCTCCAACAGCTACAAAGACGTGCTCGAAAACCCCGACCGCATCTCCAAGACCGTGCTTGGTAAAGGGCTCGATAGCTCCACGCAGTTCGAGATTCTCTCCATCGACATCGCGGACATCGACATCGGCGAAAACGTCGGCGCAAAGCTCCAAGCCGAGCAAGCCGAGGCCGACAAACGCACCGCCCAAGCTCGCGCCGAAGCCCAGCGAGCACAAGCCGTCGCCACCGAGCAAGAAATGCGCGCCCGCACCCAAGAGATGCGCGCGAAGGTCGTGGAGGCCGAAGCCCTCGTCCCGCAAGCGATGGCCGACGCATTTCGCAACGGCAACCTCGGCATCATGGACTACCAGCGCATGAAAAACCTCTCCGCTGACACCGCCATGCGCGAAAGCATCGCCGGCGACAAACAACAAGAAGGCAAATAACCAGCCGTGATCCTCGCAGCGAAATCCGAAATCGAACTCCTCGTGTATATCGCCGCCGCGATATGGGGCGTGATTTCGTGGATACGAAACAAGAGCGGCGAGGAAACGGAAAAGCCTCCCGTGGAGCCGAAGCAAAGGCCCATTCAGCAGGCGACCTCCGAAGAAGAGCGGTTGCGCAAATTCCTCGAAGTCCTTGGCGTTCCTCAGCAACCCCAGCCGCGAAGGCCCGTCCCGCAGCGTCCACTGCCGAATCAACGCCCTACAAAGCGACCCGCCGCACAGCCGGTCGTAATTAAGCGCGCCCCTGTCGTTGAACCGGAGGAGATGGCTCTCGCTGGCCGATTGGAGGAACCCGCTGCGGCCGTCGAGCAAGTCGGGGCCGCGTTCGACATGATGTCCAAAGGCATGGTCCTTCAGCCCATGGCGGAGCTCGAGAGGCGTGCAGAAGCTGACGGAGTCCAGCAGCTTCAGCCCAAAGCTGTCACCGGCAATGCTATCCGCGACATTCTCCGTTCCCCCGACAGTCTCCGGAGTGCGCTCGTTCTCCGTGAGATACTCGGCCCCCCACGCAGCGAGACGATGTAGGGAACCGCTGATCCGAAAACTCGGAGAACGGGAGCATAAAGTGGTTTTTGAGTCCCTTGTCCTTTGTTTCTGCGCTTTTAGGAGTTTCCTTGAATTGCCAGAGAGATGCGACGGGATGGAGTAAACATTTTGAGGGCTGGGGAGCTTCCAATCCTTAGTCGCTTAGAGTTCGCTGTTTTTGGGGTTGAACCTGAGGCGTGGTTGCCCCTTACATGCGCGCCTTGAATATTGTGCCCAAGATTGAAATGCGGAAACCACATTACACCGGTGAGTGTCCGAGTTGGAGTAGATGATAAATCTTTTTTCCAAACTACTTGCTACTCGTCCATTGATGCCCATATTTGCTCCGTCGCTCTGCACATGAAAATTAACGCCCAATCAGCTTTCCGCACTATCCTCGCTGGCTCAATTTTGGCGTTTGCCCAGCGGGCGAGTGCTGTCGGAGAGCCGGTGTTTGCGGCGCGACCGGTGGTGAGTAATGATGCGGCGCTAAACCCCGATGTTCCAGCGACGCTGCTTTGCGGAAAGACGCTCGTGATTCCGCTCGTGGCGGATGACCCCGAGGGCGGGCCACTCAGTTATTCGGTGACGACGAGCCAGCCGTGGCTCGTGGCGCGGGTGAGGACTGGGCATCCGGTGATGAAGATGCGCGTGCGCTCGACGAATGACGGCGCAGGCGCACCGATAGATGGAATCATGGAGTTTGCGCTGTTCCGGGCGAACACCCGAGATACGGCGGATTTCATCGGCGGCTTCGCGCAGTCGCCTTACTACGAGAACGTGCTTTTCCATCGGGTGATTAAGGATTTCGTGCTTCAGGGCGGGGATAAAGCGGGGACAGGCTCAGGGCCGTCGCCGTATGTTTTGCCGCATGAGTTTCGCTCGCAACTGGTCTATTCGGGGCGCGGGCAGCTCGCGATGGCAAATTCGAGCGGCGGCTATACGCAGACGTTTGCTTCTTACGGACGGTCGTTTTCGATTCAGAACGGCTCTATCGAGTATCGGACGGCAAATACGGTGCCGACAAACGGCACTCAGTTTTTTATCACGCTGGGGCAGCCGAGACATTTGGACTTTAAGCACACGCTGTTTGGGCAGCTTTTGCGTGGGTTCGATGTGATGGATAAAGTCGAAAACGTGCCGGTGAATTCCGGCGACAAGCCGACTGCGGATGTGACGATGTCGGAGGTTTCGGTGAATCCGAGCAGTTCGGACGGCGTTTTGCTGGTGAGCGCGATGGATGTGGGGACGGGGAGCGTGACGGTCATCGCTCGCGATTTGGCCGGGAATACGGCGGAGAAAACTTACGCACTGACTTCCGTAAAAGACACGGTGAACAACTCTCCGATCCTTGCTCCGCTGGAGCCGCAAGTCGTGGCGGTGGGGAGCGTGCCGCGCGTGAGCCCGGTTGCGGAAGACCTTGAGGGCGATGGGATTAGTATTCGGCTGCCGCTTCAGTTGAACCGGACATTTTTCAACGGGACGCCGAGCAGCACGGAGAAGTTTTACGCCGGCTTGAGCGCAGCAAATCTCGGCGTCGTCTCGCGGCCCACGGCGGGGGCGTGGGACATCACGGTGGGCGTCACCGGGTTTAACGAATCGCAATCGGCCTTGCCGCCAAATGGCGCGATTTTTCAGCTCTTGGAAGTGGGCATGGGGGATAAGATCATCGAGGGAACTTCGGAGACGCTGGAGGCGAAAGCGGGCGTCGCGACGGGAAGCGTGACGATTGCTTCCTTCCGCACGGCTGGGACGGTGACGGTGGCGGGCGATTTCATCGCGAGTGTGATTTGGGGCGATGGCTCTGCGATGGAGGCTAGTAATGGGGCTTCGCCCAATCTGACCGTCGTTCCTTCCGCGACGAAACCGGGCGTCTGGGACGTAAAGGGGGATCACACTTTCGTGCGTGCGGGCGTTTATCCCGTGCATGTGACGATTGATGGTCCGCTGGGCGCTACGGAGCACCTTCGCGGGTCGGCGGTCGTGGCGGCAAGCGGTGCGCTGTTTTCTGCGCTGGGGCAGCATTACGTGGTAAAAGGCGCGACTTTTTCCACGACGCCCATCGCTGTGATTTCGGACACGACTGTGGGCGTGAAACCGACGGATTTTTCCACGGTGATCGATTGGGGCGATGGAGAACGGACGGACTCCGGCGCGACCGTTCGGCAGATCGGGGCAGGGCGTTTCGGCGTGTTTGCGACGCATCGCTACGCGGATGCCGAGACTTACTCGGCGATGGTGACGGTGAAGCGCGCGGCGTTTTCCGCGTCGGCGTGGAGCACGCTGGAGATGACGGGATTCAAGTCGCCGCGCTATTTGCCGCCGTTTGCGAAGCCGAATCTTTTTGGCCAATGGACCCCGTCTATCCGCGTCAGCGGGGAGCAAGTCAGCGGGCTCCCAACGAAGCGTGTTCAGGGCGCACAGACGACGCTCACGGGCTATCTGTCGCTGCAAAATACGGGCTCAAAAACGGCGACGGCGGCGGGCGTGCGGTTCTTTCTCTCAAACGACACGACGCTGGTGAAAGACGGCAACGGTGCCGACACCGCGCTGCGCATCGGCCCTGCGGGCAGCACGATGCTAAAAATCCCCATCAAAGCACTGCGCTCGGGCCAGGGCGGTGTGCTGCCGGTGCTGGATAACGGGGCTTTGGACTTCACGGTCCGGCTCCCGCAGAATGAGACGGGCACCGGGAAATACCTCATCACCGAGTTGGATTATAGCGACCCGATTACCGACAATATGGCGATAGGGAAGACGGTGGTTTTTGGCCCCTTCCAAGGTATCAATGTGAAGCTCCCTCGCGGCACTCCCGCCACGGGATTGGTGGTGACGGAAGGAGCACCCAGCACCGTTGCGGGTGTGGTGGACCCGACAAAAAAAACCTTCACCGTGGCGCTCGACACGCTGCCGACGGCGAACGTGACGATCCCGCTCGAAGTGCTGGATGCGAGCGGCGTCGCGGACAACTCCCAAGTCACACTCTCGGCACCGCAGATCGTCTTTACGCCGCAAGATGGGACGCAGCCACACACGGTGACGATCAGCTCCATCAACAACGAGTTTCGCGAGGATTCTGCGCAGAACATCATCCGCCTACGGGCGGCGACCAGCACGGACACTCGCTTCAGCAACATGGACGCGCAGGATGTTACCGTGACCATCACCGATGACGACGCGGCGAAACTGGTGCAGTTCACGGTATCGAAAACGACGCTGTCTGTGACGGAGAACGGCGCATCAGTTTCATTCACAATTAAGCCCTCCGCGACCGCCCAGCAGACGGCGACGATAGCGGTGGAAGTGGTGGATGGCAGCGGCGCGATCAGCACGAAAGCCACGGTGAGCCCTAGCACCGTGACGTTCACACCGTCATCAGCGCTCAGGGAGCAAACCGTCACGGTGACTGCACCGCAGAACAACGCTGTGGATGGGACGCTGAACTACTTCATCCGCCTCAAGCCCGTGCAGAGCGCCGACTTGAGCTTCAAGGACATAGACCTCGCGGACATCCCGCTCACCATCATAGACAACGACTAGAGCCATGACGAAGCGCCCAAATTTTTTCCGCCGAATCCTCTCCCGCATCGCTGGCCGCAAAGACGCCCCGCCAAAGCCCGAGGCTGCTCCTGCGAAGGCACGGGCCAAGCGAAAGACGGAGTCTTCCTTTGAGCCGCTGGAAGGCCGCATCGCCCCGGCGATCCTCATCAGCCCGAAGGTCGTGCAATACACGGACCCGCAGGGCGACCTCGTCACGGTGACGTTTTCCAAGCCGCTGTTCATCGCCGGGACGGGGCTGGATGCGACGCTGGATCGCGTTTTCAAATTCGACACCGGCAACGTGCGCTCCAACGGCGATACAATCACCGCGCAAGTCTTGCAGACGCTTGATCTAACGGGCTACACGACAACTCCGGTGAACCAAAGCACGAGCCTCGCAAACGGGGTGAGCGTGACCATCCTCGCCGAGACGCAAAACGGGGTCGGCGACGGGCTGGCGGATGTCGGGTTCATTGACGCAAATCAGTCCGCAATCAACGGCCTCACGCTCGGGAAAATCCTCATCGAGGGCGATCTAGGGCGCATTGACGCAGGCGTGGCAAGTAAGGCCGTCGCCATGCAGTCGCTCATCGTCAATTCTCTCGGGGCAAAAGGCACGACGACGCAGGGCGCGGGAGGCACACTCACGAGCACGATCTTCGGCGCAGTCGGCTCGCTCGGCGTGAATACGGACGTGAAGGATGTCATTTTCAGCATCGAAAATGGCAACGTAATCGCGGGCAAGCAGCTCGTTGGAAATCTTGGCAGCCTCGTCATCGGCGGGAAGCTCTCCGCGACGCTCACGGCGGTGGATGCGGGGTCTATTTCTGTGGATGGAAACATCGGGAAAGTGAAAGTCGGCACGCTGCCGAGCGACGGCATCTACGGCGGCGGGAGCCAAGGCACGGGGCGGATTCAGGCGGGAGGAAAGATCGGTTCGTTGACTGTGAGCGGCGACATTCGCGGCAGCGCGGGTAGGGATTCTGGGCAGGTCTCCGGCGATAAGGGAATCGGCGACGTGACGCTGCGATTCAGCATTTTCGCGGGAAGCGGGGAGAATAGTGGGCGCATTGTTTCGTCCGGCGGCTCGATCGGGCAGGTGTCGCTGTTTGCGATTCGCGGCGAGCAAGCTGTCAACGGTGGAGCTTCCGGCAAGAACGCGGGGACTATTTCCGCGCTTTCGGGCATCGCCAGCCTGACGCTCACCGGCTCGGTGGATGATGGCAGAATCCTCGGGGGCGCAGGCGAGGGCTCGGGCTCGGTGCAGGCGACTTCGGGGAACATCGGCAAGGTTTCTATGTTGGGCACTCTGGCAGGCGGCGCGGGGCTGAAAAGCGGGCGCATTTTCGCGGGTGGCGACCTCGGTACGGTGAGCATCGGCGTGCTGGCGGGCGGGGGCGGCTCGGAGGCGGGCAACATCCGCGCAGGCGACGATCTCGGCACGGTGTTTGTCTCATCCATCACCGGCAGCACCGGCGGCGAATCAGGCTCCATCCGCGCGGGCGGCGATGCGAAGTCTATTTTTGTGAATGGGTCGGTCACCGGCGGCAACGGCACGGGCTCCGGCGCGATTCGGCTCGATGGAGATGCAAAATCCATCGTCGTAAAGGGCGTCGTCACGGGCGGCGTGGGCACAGAGTCGGGCTCGATTCGCGTGAACGATCTCACGTCCTTGCTCATCGAAAACTCCGCCGCAGTCGCCGATGGGATCGCCGCTGGGACGGGCATCCGCAGTGGCTTTATCGGAGTGACAGGAGATGCCGGAAAACTCGTCGTGAGCGGCTCGCTCAACGCCTCCATCGCCAGCGCGAAGGAGAGCGGCGGCAGTATTTCTGTGGGCGGGAAATTGGGCGCTCTCACGATCGCGAAAAGCATCATCGGCGGCGGCGCGGAGGCGAACGGCTCCATCATCGTCACCGGAAAAGTGGGCACTATTTCCATCGGCGAAAATATCACCGGCGGCGGCGGCAATTACAGCGGCAGCATCTCCGTGGACGGCGCGGCAACATCCATCAACGTGGGCGGCGACGTCACCGGCGGCGGCGGCTTGTTTAGCGGCGCAATCAATGTGGGCGCGAGTTTCGTGACGCTGGGTAATTTGAAATCTGTCGCCGTGGCGGGGACATTGTTTGGCGGCGGCGGCATCAATTCCGGCATCATCTACGCGGGCGGCGTGATCGGGAAAGCGACCATCGGCGACGCTGCGGACCCCATCGCGGATGTGATTCGGGGCGGCACTGGCGCAGGCAGCGGCGGGATTTACGGTGCGCACGGGCTCGGCAAGGTGGCGGTGTTTGGCAATCTCGCGGGGGGCGATGGGACTGCCTCCGGCACCATCCGCGCGGGCGGCGTGGCGCAGTCCGTCACGCTCACCGGCGCAATCACCGGCGCGCTCGGCAGCCAGAGCGGCTCCGTCCGCATCGGCGACGATGGCGAGATCGATGGGACGCTCGTGAGCATGAAGCTGGGCGCTTTGATTGGCGGGGCAGGGGACGATTCCGGGCAAGTCTGGGCGGATGGAAATATCGCGTCCGTCTCGCTCACGCAGGCGAACGGGAGCACAGGGCTGCGAACCGGCTCGATTTTCGCCGGGCTCGGCAACGTGGCCGCTGCGGAAGGGCTCGTGAAGCTCGGCAGCATCCTCTCCGTGCAAGTCTCCGGCAGCGTGCAAGCGGCCACAGGCGCCGAATCCGGCTCCATCATCGCGGGCGGGAGTATCAAAGCGGTGACGGTGGTCGGCTCGATGAGCGGCTCCACCATCAGCGCGGGCCGCGACCTCGGCTCGCTCACGGCGGGCTCGTTGTCGGGCGTTGAGATTCGCGCCCTCGGGCAAGCCGTGCCGAAGAAAACAGACGTGGCCATTGCGAAGCTGACCATCCTCGGCGGCGTCGCGGGCAGCAAGGTGCTCGCGGGCTACGACCGCTTTGGCAATGCTACGAATGGCGACGCGCAGATCGGATTCGTCTCGGTGACGGGCGATTGGACGGCCAGCAGCCTCGTCGCAGGCGTGCTCGATGTGAACGCCGACGGTTTTGCCAGCGCCGACGACACCGTGATTGCAGGGAGTAACTCGCTCATCATTTCCAAGATCGCCAGCGTCGTCCTCGGCGGAAATGGCGGCGGACAATTCGTCGCGCAGCAGATTGACTCCATGACCGTCGCCGGTGTCAAAGTCGCGCTCACCACTGCAAAAAACACGATTGTGCTGACAAACGGATTGAACGAAATCACCATCCGCGAAGTCGCATAGACCTCCTCAAAAACATTTTCCATGAAACGATCATCCAGTCCCACAATCGAGCCGCTCGAAGCCCGCATCGCACCCGCGATCACCATCGCGCATCCCATCTTCGACATCAAAGCCGGCGTCGGCCAGACGGGTATCACCATTGACCTCGGGAAGCTCGTAGATGCGAGCGCCAGCTACCGCACGATTGTCGAGTTCGTGACCAATTTTACCGTCCCCGGAGCCAGCACGCCCGGCGTGATCCGGCTGGAGTTGTTCGACGATAAGACGCCCCTCACCGTGCAGAACTTCCTCTCGTATGTGAACAACCTGGACACCGCCAACGACTACGAAGGCACCTACTTTCACCGACTCGTCAACGGCTTCGTGCTGCAAGGCGGCGGCTACAATCCCGTCCCGACCGTGAACAATTTCGGCTCCCACATTGATACGCCGTACATGGTCCACAACGAGTTCGTGGGCGACGACGCAGAGCTGGACCCCGCCGTGGGCACCATCGCGATGGCGAAAGTCGGCGCGACCCAAGGCGGCGGCCCGAATAGCGCGACGAGCGAGTTCTTCATCAACTACGCCGACAACTCCGGCATCCTCGATTCGCAGAACGGCGGCTTCACCGTCTTCGGCAAAGTCGTGCAGGGCATGGATGTGGTGAACGCGCTGGCAAACCTGCGCAAAGTCCCCATCACCAATCTCAGCAGCTCCGGTTCGGAAGGTATCCCCACGACCGCCGCTAGCGGCGTGCCGACTGAGGCTCAGCTTATCAAAATCACGGAAGCTCGCGTCATCACACCTCCCGCCGGGAATGCAGTGGGCTTCACGTTTTCAGCCGATGTTTTGGACAACGTGACCGGCCTGCAAAGCAGCGTCGTGACGCAGACCATTGACGCCAATAACCAACTCCACCTCACCTACAAAAGCGGCAAGGCCGGCGTGGCAAAAGTGCAGGTCACCGTTTCCAAAAACAACGAGACTAGCGTCGTGGATGAGTTCATCGTCAACGTCCTGCCCAACCTCGTCGCCAGCGTAGAGCAAAACCTCGGCAGCGTTATTGTCCCTGGGCAAAAAGGTGCGGTCAACGTGGACATCACAAACAACGCCGCAGGCATCGCGAAGGGCGACATCAAAGTGCGCCTCTTCCTCTCCGAAGCCACGAGCCTCAACAGCGACATCGAGAGCGGTTTCACCCTCGAAGAAACCGGCACATCCGCCGACATCGAGATCACCGCCGACGCCGGGAAATCGATCGCCCTCGCCAGCGGGAAGACGCTCTCGTTGCCGGTAAAATACGAGATTTCTCCCGAGGACTCGCAGAAGCTGAAAGCCGACGCCACCTACCGCTTGCTGGCCAAAATCGAGAGTCCAGACGGAGCCACCTCCATCCAAGAACTCTTCACCGACGACAACGTCGGCAACATCGCCAACATCCACACTTTCAAGAACTCCTTCGGCACACTCGACGCGAAGCGCTCCGGCGTCGCCATCACGCTTGCGGAGATCGACGTGCCCAACGTGGACGACGCAGCCTCCGACGCGCTCACGCTCATCATCAAAGGCCCCGGCCTCGGCGATGTCGCGCGCAATGCCGACGGCACGATGAACATCACCATCACCGGCACCACCAGCGCTACGACGTTCTCCATCAAGACCGCGAAGGGCGTCACCGCCGACATTGACGCGCTCCACATCACCAGCGCCGTCGGCAGCATCAAGCTCGGCAACACCTTCATCCACTCCTTCCTCTCGGCCAGCGGCGGCGCAAAAAGTGTCGTCCTCGACAAGCTCGGCGACGGCACAGACTCCGGCAGCCTCGACCTCGGCGGCGTCACCAATTTCAAGACGAAAGTCACGCTCGGCACTGTGCGCGACGCATCCTTCGACTCCACAACACCGATCAGTCTCCTCACCGCCAAAGAGTGGCTGAACACCGCCGCCTCCTCGCGCGAAACGCTCACGTTCAACGGGCTCGGAAAGCTCGCGATCAAAGACAGCTTCGCGGCTAACCTCACGGACCTCAGCGGCAGCACCATCGCCAGCATCGCAGCGGGCAGCATCGCGGGCAGCACCATCACCACTCGTGGCGCGCTCACAGCATTCACCGCAGGAAATGTGAGCGACGCCATCCTCACGCTCGGCGACGCGCAACAAGTCGGCACGCTCGGTTCTTCAAAAGGAACCATCGCATTCAAGAGCGTCAATGATACTGCGCTGACTGCTTCCTACCCCATCACCTCGCTTGCTGCCGTCTCGTGGATAAATACCGCCAACTCCGCCGTAGAGACTCTCACCTTCCAAGGGCTTGGAACGCTCAAACTTACAGGCGACCTCGGGGCAAACCTCACGGAAAACAGCGGACTCACCGTCAAGAGCATCACCGTGGGCGGAGAGATCAATGGTGCGACTATCCGCACCACCGGAGAACTCACCGCGGTCTCCGTCGGGACGCTCACCAGCTCCACCATCTCCGCTGGCGTCATCGGCGTGCCCACAGTAATCGCAGACCTCGCCAGCGCACGGAACATCGGCTCCATCACAGTCAAAGCCGCACTTTCAAACTCCAACATCATCGCCTCGCAGTTCGGGAAAATTTCCGTCGCTGGCGTGGACGGTGCATCGGGCAGCGGAAAGTTCGGATTCTACGCCGACGCGATAAAGAGCTACGTCCGCTCCGGTGGACCAAAGCTCAGCAGCCTCACCGGAGCCACCGTCGCCGACACCGTAGGCGCGAACTACGAAGTGCGCGTTTTCTAAGTGGACACCGCCGCCACACTCGAAGCCGAACTCGCCCGCATGGACGCCGAGTGGCACCGCACGCGCGAGACATTCCTCGTGCGCGGCAAGGATGGGAAATTGGGCGAGCCCACCGGCGCAAACCTCATCCCGCGAGTTGTCGTGATGATCGGCAGCGTTGTCGTCATGGCCTTCCTCTCCGCTACCTCGCTCCCCGCCATCCTGCCCTACATTTGCCTCGTCCCGTTTTCCGTAGCGACCTTCCAGCTCCTCTCCGGCGCGGGGAAATCCGACGCCTTCGACCGCGCCCGCTCCGCCTACGAAGGCGAACGATCGGCGATCGTTCGGAAGCTGGAGCGAATGACGAATGACGAGTGACGAAGTCCATGCCTCGTCATTCGTCATTTCACAACTCCCGATAAAACTCCCCCAACTCACTCAACTGCCCATCCGCTTTGAACAGGCTCCCCGGCTTCCCGGCACCGGGTGAGAAAAATGCGTAGCGTTCGACGAAGGAGAGTCGTTCGAGGATTTTGACGGCACCTTTGAGGAAGCGTTCCTGCGTGTTCTCGTCGGCGTTCCAAGCGTTGAACTCCGTGAGCCACACAGGGCGGTCGAAGTCGTGCTTGAGGTCTTTGAGCCAGCTCTCGAACGCGGCGAGGTCGGAGCTTCGGTATTAATGGATCGCGATGAAATTTACGCGGAGCTTCCGCTTTTTGACCTCCTTCATAAACTCCCGCAGCCACGCCATCCCGCCGCCGTCGGAGGATGGGGCCGGGCTGCCGAGGCGCAGCCCGGTGGCCTCCAGCTTGGGCCAAAGGTCGAGCGCCTTCCCGACGGTAAGGTCGCCTTGGCTCTTTCGCTCGGGCTCGTTGAAGCCGAGGAGATGTTTCGCGCCTCGCGCTTTCAGCCCCGCGACTTGCTCCCAAAAGCCCGCGCGGAAATGCGGCGTGCCCTTCACCATCGGGACAAACTCCACCGTCGGCGAGCTGCCCCCCTGCGCGCCCCAATCGTAGCGCCAGCTTGCCTTGAGCTTATGCGCAGTGTCCGCGCTCCCGGAGCACGAGCCTTTCTTTTTGGAAGGCGCGCGTTGTGCCTGAGCGGGGAGAATGAGGAGCGGGGCGAGTGCGAGGAGTCGGCGGCGAGTGATCATGATGAGCGTCACTCTTTTCGATGGGGCGTTCGTTTGCAATTCCACCCTGTTTGAAAACTTGCGCGTCGTCCCGCTTGCCACGCACGCGGCGACATGCTCCCCTGCGCGCCCATTTTTTAAAACTACTATCCTATGAAAAATCCAATTCGTGTCGCAGTCACTGGAGCCGCTGGTCAAATCGGCTACTCCCTTCTTTTCCGCATCGCTTCCGGCGCAATGTTCGGCCCGGACCAGCCGGTCATTTTGCACCTCGTCGAGATTCCCGATGAGAAAGTGCAGGCTGCGCTCGGTGGCGTGGTGATGGAGCTGGATGACTGCGCGTTTCCGCTGCTCAAGGGCATCGTGCCGACGGGCGATCTCGCCGAGGGATTCAAGGGCGTGAACTGGGCGCTGCTCGTCGGCAGCGTGCCGCGCAAGGCGGGTATGGAGCGTGCGGATTTGCTCGGGATCAACGGCAAGATTTTCACCGGCCAAGGCCAAGCAATCGAGAAGAACGCAGCGCAAGATGTGCGCGTCCTCGTCGTTGGAAATCCCTGCAACACGAACTGCCTCATCGCCATGAATAACGCGAAGGGCGTGCCCGCAGACCGCTGGTTCGCCATGACGCGCCTCGACGAGAACCGCGCGAAATCGCAGCTCGCCCGCAAGGCTGGCGTGGATGTCACCGACGTGACGAACCTCGCCATCTGGGGCAACCACAGCGCGACGATGTATCCCGATTTTGCCAACGCGAAAATCTCCCGCCAAGCGGCGACGGCGGTGATTAAAGATGAAGCGTGGTTGCAGGGGGCGTTCCTCTCCACCGTGCAGCAGCGCGGCGCGGCGATCATCAAAGCACGCGGACTCAGCAGCGCCGCGAGCGCCGCGAATGCCGTCGTGGATACCGTCGCCTCGCTCACCACCCGCACGACTTGGGGCGACTGGCACAGCGTCGCTGTCTGCTCCAACGGCGAGTACGGCTGCGAGAAAGGGCTGATGACCAGCTTCCCCATCCGCACCGTCACCGAGACGAAGTGGGAGATCGTCCCCGACCTGCAACTCAGCGCATTCAGCCGCACGAAGATCGACGCCACGATCAATGAGCTGAAAGAAGAGAAGGCGATGGTCGCCGCGCTTCTGCCGAAGTAGTCCCCGCTCAAACGAGACACACACGCGCTTGGTCGCTTCATGGAAGCCCAAGCGCGTGTTTGCGTACGGAGGGCTTCCCACGGCGCGCGGCATCTGCCAGCGTCCGCGCTATGCAACCGCGTCCACTTCGTACTACCGTCATTGGCAGTTATCCGTTTCCGGCTTGGCTGGAGTTTGCCTGCCAGAATCTCGCGCAGTTTGGGAAAGATGATCTCGCCGAGATGCAGGACGATGCCGTGGTCTGCGCGTTGAACGATCAGCTTGCGGCAGGGCTCGATGTCGTCACCGATGGGGAGCAGACGCGGCTGGATTTTAACCTCTCTTTTTACGGCTACATCGAGGGCATCGAGCTGGAAGGCGCACCGCCGCGCCGCTTCGGCCCGCCCGCGCACGACCAGCGGGGGAAGCATCCCGTCGTCGGCGATCTACGCGCCCCGCGTGGGCTCGGCGTGGTAGAGGAGTTCAAGCGGCTCCAGCGACTCGCGCCGTCGTCGGGCGTCACGCTGAAAGCATCCGTGCCCGGCCCCTACACGCTCAGCGGGCGGCTGCTGCCGAATGCGCAGTATCCCGACCGCGCGGCGCTCACCGAGGCGTTGCTGCCCATCGTCCGCGCGGAACTCACGGCGCTCGTGGAGGCGGGCTGCACGGAGATCACCGTGGATGAGCCGAGCATGAGCTGCTACGCGCACCGCGAAGACCCGGCGAAATTCGTCGAGGTCTTCAACCGCACCGTCGAGCCCATCGGGGGCAAATGCCGCCTCTCCACGCACCTCTGCTTTGGCAACTACAAGGCCCGCGCTGTCGGGCTGCGGCGGTATGCGCCGATGTTCCCGGCATTCCTCGATTTCTCGCTGGATGAAATCCACGTCGAGATGGCGAGCCGCGAGTTTTCCGAGCTGCCCATCATCGCCGAAATCGCGAAGCGCCGCGACGTGGCTGTGGGCATCGTGGATGTGAAGAGCTACTACATCGAGACGCCCGCTGACATCGCCGCGCGCGTCCGCGAGTGCCTCCGCTACGCGCCCGCCGACCGGCTCGCCTTTGCACCCGATTGCGGCCTTTCCCAAACCGCCCGCTGGGCCGCCAAGCGCAAGCTCGCCGCGATGGTCGCTGGAGTGGAACTCGTGCGCGCATCGCTGTAACCATGCGTTTTCTCGCCCTACTCGCCGCCCTCACGGTCACGCTTCTCGGACAGCATCCATCGCTGCCAAAGCCCGGCACGCTCGACGGCATGGGCGTGAATATCCACTTCACCGACCCGGTGCCGGGCGAGCTGGAGATGATCAAAGCGGCGGGCTTCCGCTGGGTGCACACGGACATCACTTGGGTCTCCACCGAGCGCGAGCGTGGCGTGTATGATTTCTCGCGGCAAGAGCGGCTCGTCGCTGCACTCGCGAAGGCTGGGATACGCGCCTATTTCATCCTCGATTACGGCAACCCGCTCTACGCCGATCCGGGCGACAAGCACCCGTTCACCTCCCGCGCAGGCACGCCGGAGTTTCGGGCCGCGTTTGTAAAATGGGCCGTCGCCGCCGTCTCGCACTTCCGGGGAAAGGGCATCGTGTGGGAGCTGTGGAACGAGCCAAACAACGAGAACTTCTGGAAGCCGAAGGCGAACGTCGCCGACTACATTGCGCTGGTGAAAGAGACCGCCGCTGCGCTGGAGGACGCTGGCCTCCGCGCCAAATCGCGCACCGCAAAAACGCCCGGCGAGTGCTTCGTCGGCCCGGCTGCCAGCAAGTTCGACATGCCTTTTTTCGACGGCTGTTTCGCCGCTGGTCTGCTCGATGTGTTCGATGCCGTGAGCGTCCACCCTTACCGCCAAGCCGCGCCCGAGACTGCCGCCGACCACTACCGTGAACTGCGCCTCCTCATCCGCCGCCACAGCGCGCGCAGCATTCCCATTATCAGCGGCGAATGGGGCTATTCGAGCGTGTGGAAGGGTCACAGCGATGAACTCCAAGCGAGCTATCTCCCGCGTATGTTCCTCACCAATCTCGCCAACGACATCCCGCTGAGCATCTGGTACGACTGGCGCGACGACGGCGATGACGCCAGCGAGCCCGAGCACCGCTTCGGCATCGTCCGGCGCAGACCGACCGGCGACGCAAGACAACCCTTCACACCCAAGCCCGCCTACAACGCCGCAAAAGCATTCAGCCAAAGCCCGCTGCGAATCCCCAAGTCACTCCGCCTCCCCGACGACGAGGCCCCCATTCTCGTCAAAGAGATCCGCCGCGAACTGCGCGGCATCTTCAGCCAGTGTGAGCTGACGGGCGATGGCGACTCGCCTGTGCAAAGTGAGCAGCGCATCGTCGTGGAGCATCCCAACGTCGGTCCGTGCCCGCTCGGGACGCCAAGCCAGCGTCTTTTTTACAAACTCCCTGCGGGCCCGAAATACCTTCGCATCGCGCCCAAAGACGACGCCCGAAAAATTGCGGACAAGCCCAAGGAGTTCGCCCTCTGGCTCCACGGCGACGCTCAAGGCGGCACCCCCGCCATCCGGCTGCGCGATGAAACCGGGCAAATCTTCCAAGCGCGCGGCGAGCCGATCACCTGGACGGGCTGGCGCTACCTCCGCTTCCCCATCGACCCTGAAGCCGACTCCGAGCAAACGCTCGTCCCTATGCCCGATACCGGCGGGATGCAGCGCATCAAATGGGGAAACTGGGGCGGCGCGAAGGATGGCAAAGTCCACGGCGCACTCTCCTGGGACACGCTCTTCCTCCTCGACGGCACTAAGCGCGCCATCGAAGGCGACATCTACCTTTCCGCCCCGACGCTCGTTTATTGAGGGTGTGATTAAAAGTGGCTTGGGCGTCTCGCCCATGAGTGTGGCTCCTTCATGGGCGAGACGCCCAAGCCACGGGCATTACTCCACTTTCAATCACACCCGTTTATTGAAGAGCGTCGGTTTCGTGCTTGGCGGGGGCGATGGCGCTGGCTACTAAACTCGCCATGTTTATCCCAGCCGCTCGCGCCCGTAATCAGTCGTCTCCTTTCCACCGCTTCTAAACGTCTATGAGCGCCGAACATTCATCCATCGTGTTACCCGGCTCCGGTCTTTGGCCGCTGGCGTTGGCGGGAGTGCAGCCAGTGGCGGGGGAGGCTTTGCGGAGGCTGGAGGGGATTTATTGGTATCCGATTTATGTGTGGTGGCGGCGTGCGGGATTGCCGCCCAATAAAGCGATCTTTGCTACGGAGGGTGCCTTCGAGCGATGGCTGGGCACGGAGCCGCCGAGTGCGGAAGATGCGGGCTCTCGGCGAATGCGCGAGTGGGTGCTGGGGAGGATCGAGGGGCTCGCGTCGGGTGGGGTGAAGTTACTCGGTGCGCCGCCAGTCCCAGTGGATCCGGAGTGGGCGGAGAAGCGATTCGCCGAGGAGCCGGAGGGTAGTGCGGACGTGGTTTTTCACCGGCGCTGGGCGCTGACGGTGCTGGAGACGGCGGTGGAGATGCTGCGCGCAGAGCATTCGGCCCCGGCGATGGCCGAGCGGTTTTCGCTGCTGCTTCAATTTCTCAGCTACAAGAGCGCGGGGGATGAGTTGTATGAGACGGCGTCGGCGCGGTCGGGAATGACGAAGGGTGCACTGCATGTGGCGGTGTTTGAGTTTCGGAAGCGCCACCGCGAGATTCTGCGCATGGTGATCGCGGACACGGTGGCGGATTCCGCCGAGTTGGAGGCGGAGATGAATGAGCTGCTCGCTGCCGCTGGGCGCGATGGGGAGGCGGCGTCCGCGCCGACGAAGGGCGTGGGGCTGTCTCCGGATGAATTATTCGCGCGCGGGATGCGCAGCGTGGAGTTGACGACGGGAGGTGGCTTGGACTGGGTGCCGCCTACGATCGAGGAGGCGGTGCGCCTTTTCCCGCAATACGAAATCATCGAGATCGTCGCCCGCGGCGGGATGGGCGTGGTGTATAAAGCGCGGCAAGCGACGCTTGACCGGATGGTGGGGATCAAACTGATGCCGCTCGAAGTGAGTGCAAATCGGGAGTTTGCCGAGCGTTTCACGCAGGAGGCGCGGACGATGGCGCACCTCAGCCATCCGCACATCATCGCGGTGCATGATTTCGGGCAGACTGCGGAGGGGCATTTGTTTTTCGTGATGGAGTTTGTGGAGGGGGCGAACCTGCACCAACTCATCCACGGCGATGGCCTCGCGCCGGAGCGTGCGCTGGCGATTTTAGACAACGTGCTCGATGCACTGGACTACGCGCATGGAAAGGGCGTCGTCCACCGCGACATCAAGCCCGCGAACGTGATGGTGGATACGCACGGCTGCGCGAAAGTGGCGGACTTTGGCCTCGCGCGGCTCAATCAGCCGGGGGCGGCACTCGCTGGGCGGACGATGACTGGTGTGATCATGGGAACACCCGACTACATGGCACCGGAGCAATCGCGCGACATGCAGGTGGACCATCGGGCGGACATCTATTCGCTCGGCGTGATGCTGTACGAGATGCTCGTGCGCGATGTGCCGCGCGGCATTTTCGAGCCACCGTCGAAGCGGTCTGCCGTGGATGCGCGGCTGGATGCGGTGGTGATCAAAGCGATGCAGCAAGCACGGGATCGACGCTTTCAATCGAGCGCAGAAATGAGGGGCGCGCTCACCATCATCCGCACGAAGCGAGTGCCACGAACGCACGCCGTTCCCGTGCCCGCAGCAGCGCCGACGAAAACAGTCGTGGTAGAGAAGCCACGTTCGAAGCGGAACGTCTTTATCGCGGCCGGGGTTGGCGTCGCTGCGCTTCTTGTTGCCGCGTTGTGGCCCAAACCACAGCCGCTCGGGCCATCCGAGGCGGAGAGAGCACTCGCCGCCCGCGGGATGGCTCCCCGGATCGCGCCCGCGCCCGCGCCCACTCCTGTATCAAAGCCCGCGCCATCGCCGGAGAAGAGCGATGTCGCGATGTTCGGCGACGCGCGCTACCAGTTCGTGTCCGGTGCGCTGACTTGGATGGACGCGAAGACCGCTGCCGAGACAATGGGCGGGCGGCTTGCGACGGTCGCGAGCAAGGGGGAAGATGATTTTCTCCGCCAAGCCTTCGGCTCCATGCTGGTGCCAGCGGGTCACTTTGTGATGCTCGGCGGCTACCGGTTGAAAGTGACGGCGGACTGGCAGTGGCTCGGCGATGAGCCGTGGGGCTACGAGGGCTGGGAGCAGGGTGCGCCTAGCCATGCAGGGGCAAAAGCTGCGGATATGCCGGTGTATCTCACGCTCTCGCGGCTCAGCGTGGCAAAGGGCGGTGGCATCGGCTGGAGTGACAAAACGCAGAGCGAACCGGCGCGCACTGATTTAGCCGCGAAGTGCCGTGGCTTCATCCTCGAATCCGCGCCCGACGCGCTTGCACTACGCGAGGCGGCGGAAAAGGAGCGATGGAAAGACGCGCTCACCGGAGCCGTTTTGCCAGAGGGCTGGAAGCTCGCAGACGGTGTGCTCACGCATCCCGCCTCCGCCGTTTCAACATGGCAGCCCGAGGCGCGGATGCGCGATGGCGCGATGCGTGTGGCGCTCGAATGGACGGCTCCCATCAACGTGCAACTCGGCATTCGCAACGACGGAAACTCGATGATTCGAGTGATCTTCACGCCAGCAGCGGGGATGAGAATCGAGCGATACCTGTTTAACGACCGCTCCTCGGTTTTGCTCATGCCCGAGGTGAAACTGCACTCGCCGCTCACCGCGAAAGACACCGTGCGGATCGAAATGCGCGCCGTCGGTGAAGTGGTGCTCATTAGCGTGAACGACCATGTTTTCGCCGTGCGCGATGCGGAGCCGAAAGAAGGGCAGCCGTATTTGTGGATTAAGAAAGAGAGCGTGCAGACCATCTCCAAGTTCGAGCTTCTCAACCTCGATCCCGCCAAGCCCGTCGTCGCGGAAACCAAGCCCGCGCCCATGCCGGAGGTGCCTGCCGTTCCTGTGCCCACGCCGCCCACCGAGTCCGACACCGCGAAGTGGCTCGCAGGCGTGGATGCCCAATGGCAGGCGGCATATCAGCGCGATATCGTCGCGCCTTTTGAGAAAGCGAACGCCGATTTGCGCCAGCAATACGTCGTGACGCTCGACAAGAATATCGCTGCCGCAAGTCTCGCCACGAAACTCAACGAGGCGCTCGTTTGGCGGAACGAAAAGGTGCGCGTCGCCACGCAGGCTCCGCACGACGCGCCGAACGATCCCGCCGCGCCCGCCGCGCTCATCCAGCTCCGCGATACCTGGCGCAAGAACTTCGGCAAACTGGACCAAGAGCGCCTCACCCGCGCGAAAGCGTTGCAGGTGCGCTACGATGCGCTGCTCGACCAAAACCAAAAAGCACTCACCCAGCGCCAGCGCCTCGACGAAGCGCAGCTCATCAAGACGCGTCGCGATGAAGTCGCTCGCGATTGGCTTAAGCCCGCGCTCGGAGCCGCCGCGCCCGTCGTCGCGGCATCCGCCAATCCCGCTGGGAAACTCAAGGGCCGCGACGCGCTGGATTATCTTCTCGCCGCACACTGGCGCGTCGTCGTGGACGAGCAGGGCAAGCGCGTCCAAATCACCGGCCCAGAAAAAATCCCGCACGGACCGTTCGAGATCACCGAGCTGCTCACTCCCGAGAAAGTGGAGAAAGACGCGAAGCCCCCGACCGACGACGACCTCGCCAAACTCGCCCCGATGCGCGGGCTGCGGAAGTTCGAGCTGCGCGGCGCACCCATCACCGGCGCGGGCCTCGGCTTCCTCGCTGGGGCGGATGAACTTACGGACGTGGTCCTTGATTGCCAGACGCTCACGGACGCCGTGTATGCCGCCATCGCCGGGAACCGGAAAGTGAAGAAGCTCACCGTTCGCGGCGGCAAAGATTTCACCCTCGCGCGGCTGGCAGAGCTGCCGTGCATCCCCGAGCTACAGCACCTGGATGTGCGAGCAGTCGGCGCGTTCATCCCGGCTGCCATCCTCGCGAAAGCGCGCAACATGCAGCAGATATTCATCGAACGCCCAGCGCTCTCCGCCGAACAGCTCACCGCCCTCGCATCGCTCCCCGAGTTGACGAAGCTCACGTTTAACAACTGCCAGAGCCTCCCTGCGACTGGGTGGAAAACGCTCGAGCGCAGCAAGCTCGAGCACCTCGGTTTTCAAAACAGCCCGCTCGTCGGCATAGACCTCAGCTTCCTCGCCGCGATGCGGAAGCTCGAATCCATCGAGATTGACCCCGCCGATGCCCCGCAACTCGCCCGCGTGATTGGCTCACCCGCATTGCGCAGCGTGCTGCTCTCCGCCATGCGCCCCGGCACGGATGCCGCACTCACGGCGATAGCGACCGCATTTCCGCGCATAGAATCGCTCGTCCTCGGCAGAGCTTCGCAGCCGTTCACTGCCGTCGGCCTCCGCGCACTGGCAAAGCTCTCCAAACTCGCGTCGGTCACTTTTGCTCCGCAAAAAGTCACCGATGAGCAGCTCGCGGCCATCGCAGAACTTCCCGCGATGGAGACGCTGCGGATGGGGGGCGCTGGCATCACCAACGAGCAAGTCGCGCTGCTTGCGAAAAGCAAAAGCCTCGCGGTGCTCTTCCTCAACGGCACGCCGCTGACCGCCGACGCTATCGAGCAACTCAAGACTCTCCGAGGGCTCCGCGAACTCGATATTCGCGACACAGAAATCCCGCCCGCCGCCACTGCGGAACTCCGCAAGGCTTTGCCGAAATGCAAAATCGAAAGGTAGGTATCGCCAAGCCTTGCGAGCAACGAGCAGGTTCAGGATGATGAAATATTCTATCGAAATACTCCGGCCATGAAAGTTCGCATCACTGCAATCACGGGATTCATCGCCGTAGCCTTCGGTGCGCTCGGCGCGCACGGGCTGGAGGGTGCGCTCAAGCCCACGCTCGACGCCGCCCAGCTCGCCAAGCAGCTCGGATGGTGGCACACCGCAGGGCAGTATCACATCATTCACGCAGTAGCCATGTTGGCCATCGCGCTACGCGAGCCCGTCGCCGTGTGGGCGTGGCGGCTCATGCTTGCCGGGATCGTGCTCTTCTCCGGCAGTCTCTACGTCATGGGCGCGACGGGGAGCCCCGCGCTTCGCCATGTCACGCCGATTGGTGGGCTGCTGCTGTTAGCGGGCTGGCTGGCGCTATGTTTTAAAAAAGGGACGCCGCGAGTGTAAGAAGTTGCGCTTCCAATCGCGGCTGTTGCACGTTGTATCTGTAACATGTCAAAGCCAGCCAATTTCACCGACCGCGTTTTTCCTGCATTCAGCCTGCCCCGCCTCCTGCGAACCGTCTTTGCTCCGAGCGGCGGGGAGCGAGTGTGTATCCTCATCGACCTCGACGACCCGCGTGAGGTGGAGGGGATGCGCTTTTTGGAAAACCCAGACAACTGCATCCAACGCAACGCGCACGATGTCTTCTACCAAGGGCTGCGCGATGGTGCGGCGGCGGAGCTTGGGCTGCTCGGCGGGGAGCTGTTTGCCTACGAGGTGACGGGCGGGAGCAACCTCGATTTGCCCGATGAAGTGTTCGCGCCCGATGGCCGGAAACTGAGCTTCACGGCGGACATTTATCCGAACTACGACATCATCCTTTGCATCTCCACCTACTCTGCCACGGCTCCGCTCACAGCCAGCGCGAAGCAGTTCGGATTTCGCGGGGCGACGATGCACGGGATGAACAAGATCATCCTCTCCAGCGGGCTCGCGGTGGACTACGATGAAGTGAGCGAGGAAGCTGAGAAACTGCGCCTCGGGATGACGAACGCCGACTGGATCGAAATTGACCACGAGTATGCGGGCGTATGCTCCACTTTACGCATCGAGTTGGGCGGCCAAGAGGCGCAGAAGTCCCACGGGCTCTGTCGCGGCGGGCCGGATGTGGCGAATCTCCCGGCGGGGGAAATCTACTACGTCCCCACAGGCGTCGAGGGCACTTTCCCCATGCGTTACGACGATGGGACCGTCGGACGCCAGCATGTCACGGGCGGACGTGTCTTCCGCTCCGAATTGCTACGCGGCAACCCCGAGACGATCGCCGAGCACAATGAGAAACTGAAGAGCGATCCCGTCACGGGCGAACTGGGCGAGTTGGGCTTCGGCACGCAGCGGTTGCCCGTGAGCGGGCGCGATATTCAGGACGAGAAAATCCTTGGCACCATGCACGTAGCCACTGGGCGCAGCGACCACCTCGGTGGGAAATTGACGCCCGACCGGTTTGCTAATCGCCTAAACGCCACTCACGACGACATCCTCTTCTCGCCCACCAAGACGCCCGACATCCGCGTGCCTCAAGTGCGGATGCACCGCAACGGGCGGACGGTCGTGCTTATCGAAAACTACGAGCCTGCCGAATACATGCGGGCGTTGGTCGGCACATAGAAAGCTCGCATTGCTCGGAGCACTTTGTGCACGGTGCGAGCCGTATGTTTACACGTCAGCCCAATAGTCCAATCTCCGTCGTCACCGGAGCCGCAGGTTTCCTCGGCTCACACCTCACCGACCGCTTGCTGGCGGAAGGGCACCGCGTCATCGGGATCGACAACTTCATCACGGGCAACACGAACAACATCGCGCACCTTGCGGGGAATGAAGGTTACCGCTTCATCAAGCACGACGTGTCGAACTTCATCTTTCTGCCGGATGATGTGGATTACGTCTTCCACTTTGCTTCGCCTGCGTCGCCCATCGACTACCTTGAATTTCCGATTCAGACGCTCAAAGTAGGCTCGTTGGGGACGCACAATACGCTCGGGTTGGCGAAGGACAAAAAGGCGCGTTACCTCATCGCCAGCACGAGCGAGTGCTACGGCGACCCGCTCGAGCATCCACAAAAAGAGAGCTATTGGGGTAACGTGAATCCGGTCGGGCCGCGCGGGTGTTACGACGAGGCGAAGCGCTTCGCCGAGGCGATGACGATGGCCTACCACCGGGCGCATGGGGTTGATACGAAGATCGTTCGTATATTTAACACGTACGGCCCTCGGATGAGGTTGCGCGATGGGCGAGTGGTGCCCGCGTTTGTCGGGCAAGCTCTGACGAATAAGCCGATTTCGGTCTTCGGGGATGGTTCGCAGACGCGCTCGTTTTGCTACTGCGCAGATTTGATCGACGGCATCTTCAAACTCTCGCAATCGGATTTTCATGAGCCTGTGAATATCGGCAATCCGCACGAGATGACGATTCTTCAGTTCGCCGAAGAAGTGATCAAATACACGGGGTCTAGCTCGACCATCGACTACAAGCCGCTGCCCGTGGACGACCCGAAGGTGCGCAAGCCGGACATCACGTGCGCCCGCACGCTTCTCGGCTGGGAGCCTAAGGTGGAATTCGCCGAGGGTATCGTGAAGACCATCGAGTTTTTCAAAGGCCGCGTGGCTGCCGGAGACGTGGTGGCGTGAGTTTGTTGCGAGTTGTTCAGGCGTTCAGGGTTGCATCCGGCGGTTGCATCTGGAAACTGCACGCAGTGCTCACCCGCATCGTCTTATTCACCTTTCTCGTTTTCGCCGCGCTGCTTTCTGGCTGTGGGCGCGCGCCGGATCGTGCGGAGATTGTCGTCATTAACGGAGCAGAGCCCGCGACCATTGACCCGGCGAAAATCGCAGGCCAGCCGGAGGGGCGCGTCGCTTACTGCATGTTCGAGGGGCTCACGCGGTATAACGAGAATGGCGAGAGCGAGCCGGGCATCGCCGAGCGCTGGGAGCTGTCGCCGGATGGGCGGACTTACACGTTTCACCTCCGCAAAGCGCAGTGGAGTAATGGCGACGCGATCACGGCGCCGGATTTTGTGTGGTCGTGGCTGCGGGTGCTGCGGGAGCCGAGCGCCGAGTATCGCTACCAGATGTATTACCTGCGGGGAGGTGAGGATTTTGCGAAGGCGCTCGATGCGCAAAAGAGCCCGGATGAAAAGACCGTCGGCTTGCGCGCAGTGGACGATCGGACGCTTGTCGTGGAACTCACGAACCCGACGCCTTATTTTGTCGATCTTTGCGCGTTCTACACGTTTTTCCCCGTGCATCGCGGGAGCATCGAGGCAGCGGCAAAGGCCGGCCAGTCTTGGCTGCGCGCGGGGAGGCTCGTGGGCAACGGGCCTTTTGTGCTGAAGGAATGGCGGCTGAACGACCGCATCCGCGTGGCGAAAAACCCGCGCTATTGGGATGTGGAAAATGTGCGAGTGCAGACGCTCGACATCATCCCTGGGAGCAATCCGAACACCGCGTTCAACTTCTACCACAGCGGCGTGGCAGACCTCATCCTCGATAAATCGCTCATCCCCACATCGCTCATCACCGAGCTGAAAAAGCGGCCTGATTTCCACTCCACGCCGATCCTCGGGACTTACTTCATGCGGTTTAACGTGACGAAGAAACCGTTCGACGATGCGCGGGTGCGGCGCGCGTTTTCCATGCTCGTGGATAAGCCGCTGCTCACGGAGAAAATCACCCAAGCGGGCGAGGTGCCCACGGATGAATTTGTCCCCCCTGGCACCGCTGGATACGTCTCCCCGAAAGGCTTGGCGCGCGATGTGGAGGGTGCTCGCAAACTGCTCGCCGAGGCGGGATTCCCCGGCGGCAAAGACTTCCCGCAAGTGCATTATCTTTATACCAACCGCAGCGAGGTGGACGACAAGGTGGCTGTGGAACTCCAGTCCATGTTCAAAAAGGAACTCGGCATTTCCATAGACCTCGCGAAGCAGGAATGGAGCGTCTATCAAGAGTCGCTCAAGAAGCTCGATTACGACTTCGCGCGCTCTTCGTGGATCGGCGACTACAAAGACCCCAACACGTTCCTCGATATGTGGATCGCCAGCAGCGGCAACAATGAGACGGGCTGGAAGGATGCGAAATACGACGACCTCATCGCCTCTGCCGGGAGGGAGCCCGACCGCGAGAAACGCTACGCATTTTTCCGCGAGGCCGAGAGCATGCTGCTGAGTGAAGCCGTCGTCTGCCCGCTCTTCACCTACGTCGTAATCATGTTCTACGACGATAAACGCCTTGGCGGCGTCCACGGAAACATCACGGACGAACATCCGTTCCGCACCTTGCACTGGAAGAAACCGTGATGAATCTCGTCGTTTATGTGCTCTATCGCGCGCTCGGATTTGCCATCGGGCTGCTGCCGCTCGGCCTTGTCATCCGCATCGGGCGAGTCATCGGGCTGTGCGGCTATTTCCTCGTGGGGAAATACCGCCGCATCGCCCTGCGCAACCTCGGCATCGCCTTCCCCGAGAAGACGCCGAAAGAGCGCCGCTCGCTGGGCCGCGCGCATTTTGCGCAGCTCGCTGGTAATCTCTTCGCAGGCGAGAAAATCGGGCGACTCTCCCGAGAGGAAGTCACCGGCCTTGTGGAGATCGAAGGCCGCGAGATCATCGAGCGAATCACCGCACAAAAGCGGGGCGTCATTTTACTCGCGAGCCATATTGGGAACTGGGAACTCCTCTCGCAGATACTCCCGATCATTTTCAAGTGCCCCATCGGCACCATCTATCAGCAGCTCGGCAATCGCTATATTGATGCGGGTGTGAGGGCGACACGTAGCCGCCTCGGGCTCGCGCTTTTCGAGCGCAAGGAGGGCTTCACGCAAGCGATGGATATGCTGCGCAAAGGCGGCTGCGTCGGCGTGCTCTTCGATCAACATGCGGGCGATGCGGGCGTGTGGTGCCCGCTCTTCGGGCGGCTCGCCAGCACGACTTCGCTGCCCGCGATGCTCGCCCTCCGCACCAAGGCCGCGCTCGTCCCCATCGCCATGCACACCGACGGCGTAGGGAAGTGGAGGCTCGTCATCGAGCCGCCCATCGTGCCCGATGAAAACGACGCAGGAGCCGTCACCGCGCAGCTCAACCTCGCGCTCGAAAAACAAATCCGTCGCGTGCCTGCCGACTGGTTCTGGGTCCACAATCGCTGGAAAACCCCCAAGCCCGATTTCCTCCTCGTGAACTACAAGCGCGGCATCGCATACCAGCGCGTCGTGACGGAAGAAACCGTCCCCGATGCCGCTGCTGGTGAGTTGTTCGTATTCGCCGCGCGCAAAGTCGCGCCGCCCCCGCAGCTCCAGCCTTTCCGCATCCTCATCCGCTCGTCGAACTGGCTCGGCGACGCCGTCATGACGGTCCCCGCGCTCCGTGCGATCAAGCGTGGGCGGCCCGACGCGCACATCACCGTCCTCACGCCGGCCAAGCTCGCCGACGTTTATCGCCTCATCCCCGAGGTGGACGACATCATCACATTCACCCCGCAGAAGGGCAGGGGACTCGCCCGCAAACTACGCGGCATCTTCCACGTCTTCACCGTCGCCCGGCTCGTGAAAAAGAGCGTGCCATTCGATGTCGCGATCCTATTCCCCAACAGCATCCGCACGGCTATCGAGACGTGGCTGACCGGAATCCCACGGCGTGTCGGTTTCCCCGGACATGCGCCGCGCGCATGGCTGCTCAATCAAGTCCTCCGTGACAAGCCGCGTAAAAAGAGCGACGGCCCCGCCCCGCCGCCCATCCACCAAGTGAACCACTACCTGCGAATCGCAGAATTCATCGGCGGCCGTGCAGACATGGGGATGGAGCCGCTAGAACCCGCCGTCGAAGTTTCACAGGAAGAAGTCTCGCCGCCGCGAGTCGTCGTTCCGCGCGTTCGCATCGCCATTTGTCCCGGCGCAGAATACGGCCCCGCGAAGCGATGGCTGCCCGAGCGCTTCGCCGAAGTGATGCGTGCGGTGAGCGAGGAGTATGAGACGGACTGGTTCCTCGTGGGCACGGCAAAAGACTGGCCCGTGGCTGACGACATTGAGAAGCGTGCATCGCTCGCCAACGCGAGAAACGTTTGCGGTAGCACCACGTTGAGAGAGCTCATCGAGCTGCTAAAAAGCTGCCACGTCCTCGTCACCAACGACACCGGCACCATGCACCTCGCAGCGCTTCTTGGACTGCGAACCATCTCCATCTTCGGGAGCACCGAGCCCACCCTTACTGGACCTCTTGGCCCCGGCCACGTCGTGCTGCGGCACCAAGTCGAATGCAGCCCATGCTTCCTACGGGAGTGCCCGCTCGACTTCCGCTGTATGAAAGCGATCGAAGCCATCGAAGTCGCCGCTGCCGTCTGCTCGATTGTCGATGAAGGCGTGGAAGTGAAGTAGCCGGCGGGACACGGACCGCAATCCCCACTCGGCGAACAAAAACCCGAACGCGCCGCGTGACAATCCCTCATAACCGGCTAAACACCCCGCCCCGCCCGAACGACCAATCAATTTCAGATAAACTATGGATCGCAAAGCCATCATCATTCTCATCGTCACCGTCGCCGTATATTTCGGGTATCATTTCGCTGTTCAGCGCCCGAAGGACTTGGCCCATGCAAAAGCAATTGCCGAGTGGGATAAAACACACGGTGCCGAGTGGCGCGCACAGCAAGCGGCAAAGGTAAAAGGTACGCCCGTTGCGCCGCAGACGCCCGTCGTCACTGCCAGCGGACAACCCGCAGCGCCAGTGCCAGCCCTGGAGTCCAAGCCCGCCGAACCCGCGAAGACGGAGACCGTGTCCAGCATCCCTGGCACGGTGGACTATCTTTTCACCAATGCAGGCGGGGGCATTGCTTCGGCAACGCTCAAGGAGCACTTCGACGACAAGACGCTCCAGACGCTCGTGAAGCTGAATGAGTTTGGCAGCATCCCCATTGGCGCACTGAGCGAGGTCGCGGGAAATGACGCCTTGGCAAAAGTTCCGTGGGCCATGCAGGTGGACCAAGCGGCGCGCGTCGTCACTTTCACCCGCACGGATGAAGTGAGGAAGATCGAGATGGTGAAGAAGTTCACCCTTCCCCGTGAGAAAACGCTCAAAGACGAATACATCATCGGGCTCGACATCTCCTACAAGAACGTCGGTGAAGCGCTGGTGCTCGTCCCTTCCAGCTACCTCCACCTCGGCAGCAGCTCGCCGCTGCGGTACGATGAGCTGTCCACTTACCAGACCTTTAACTGGTGGAAGGACGGCTCGAACCACTCGATAGATACGAGTTACTTTCCCAACACCAAAACGCTCGGCATTTTCGGCCACGAAGCGCGCACCGAGTATCGCGAGAACAGCGAGCAAATCCGCTGGGCGGCGGTCGTCAACCAGTATTTCGCCACGATGGCCGTCGTCCTCACCGAGCCGGGAGCGACGGAACAAAAACTCCGCGACACCCTCGCGAATACCGCATGGGCCAACCGCACCGAAATCCCCAAGGACGTTTGGCGCGGCGCAAATCGCGCACTCTCCGGAGACATCCAGCTCTTCCGGCTCGACGGTGCAATGGCCCTCCCGCAGTTCGCGCTGGAAGTGGGCAAGACGGAGACGCGGAAACTCCAAATTTTCGCCGGGCCTCGCGAGCTGCGCCGCCTCCGCCTGTACGATAACAACGAGAGCGACGTGCTCGCCTACGACTCCTTCCTCGGCCTGCCCACGGGGCCGTTTAGCAAATTCCTCCTCATCTCGATGAGTTGGCTTTACTCCAAAGTGGGCAGCTACGCCCTCGCTATCGTCCTCCTCACCATTCTTGTAAAATCCGTCCTCTGGCCGCTTCAGAGCAAGGCCAACAAGAATATGAAAAAGATGGCCGATCTGAATCCCGAGATGAAGCGCATCCAGGACAAATACAAAGCCGAGCCCGTCAAAGCGCAGCAAGAGATCGGCAAGCTCTTCAAAAAAGCGGGCGTCAATCCGTTGAGCGGATGCTGGCCCATCTTCATCCAGATTCCCATCTTCATGGGCTTTTACAACATGCTCGGAAAAGCCGTAGAGCTGCGCCACCACGGCTTCCTCTGGGTCCACGATCTCTCCGCGCCCGACACCGTCGCGACCATCCTCGGGCTGCCGATCAACCCGCTTCCGCTGCTCATGGCTGCGACCATGTTCATCTCCATGCAGCTCACTCCGAGTACCGGCGACCCGATGCAGCGCCGCATGTTCATGCTCATGCCCCTCATGTTCATTTTCATGTGCTACAACTTCGCGTCCGCCCTCGCGCTCTACTGGACCGTGCAAAACATCATTTCCATCGTGCAAATTTTAATCAATAAGCGTAACAATCCGCCCGCTGGAACGGCACAGCTCATTCCAGCAAAATAAAACGCGCTCACTCCTATGAATCCAACGCCGAAAGAAATTCTCGATACCATCCTCGGGCACCTCGACTTCGCTTTTGAGATCAAAGAAACGGAGTCCGGCGGAGGAATCACTCTCCAGATTTATAGCCCGGAAAAAGAACGCCTCATCGGGCGGCGCGGCGAAGTCATGGAAGACCTCCAACTTGTCGTGAATCGGATGCTCCTCGCCAAAGACCCCAAAGCCCCGCGCGTCACCGTGGATGTCGAGCACTACCGCGAGATGCACGACGACGAACTTGTCGCCCGCGTCAAACAACTCGCCGAAGTCGTCCGCAACACAGGCCGCCAATACCAGCTAGAGCCGATGAACAGCTACCAGCGCCGCATCATCCACAACGCGTTCAAGGGCGACCCGGACATCGAGACGTGGAGCCCCGCCGACGATGCGCGCATCAAGCGCATCACCCTGCGTAGGAAGTAACCGCAGCCCGCCCCCCTTAAAGCTGCACCACTTGCACGCTGCGGATGTCGGGCGCTGCGAGTAGCTCCTTTACCACGGCGTCGTCGGGCACGGTGTCGAGGTTCAGCACGGCGAGCGCGTGGCCACCGGCTTCGTTGCGGCCCATGCTCATCGTTGCGATGTTCACGCCGTGCTTGCCCATGAGAGTGCCGATCCAGCCGACCATGCCGGGCCGATCTTTGTTTTCGTAAATGAGCAGCGCGCCCTCGGGCCGTGCTTCCACGAAGCGACCGTTGATTTTCACGATGCGCGGTTGGCTGCCGAAATGCGTCGCGGCCACGCTCACCCAGCCGCCTTCGCCGGTCGCGGTGAGTTCGATGAGTTCCGCGAAGTCGCCACCAGCGGTCTCGCGGCTCTCGGTCACCTTCACGCCGAGTTGCTGCGCAAAAGCGGGAGCGTTGACTTCGTTCACTTCGCCGCCGCTGGCCACGCGGAGGAATGCTTTCAAAATGGCGCGTGTGATCGGCGTGGTGTCTTGCTCGTTCATTTTGCCCGAGTAGTTGATATTGATGCTGTCGCAGCGCTTCGCCGCGATCTGGCTGAGGAAAAGCCCCAGCTTTGCGCCGAGCGCGATGTTTGGCCCGATGATGGCCAGCGTCTTCGCGTCCACGCTCGGCATGTTCACGGCGTTGCGGACTTCGCCGGTGAGGAGCATCGCGCGGATTTGCTGCGCGACTTCGATGCCGACATTCTCCTGCGCTTCTGCCGTGCTCGCGCCGAGGTGCGGCGTAAGGACGATGTTCGGCGCGGAGCGGAGCGGGTTGTCGGCTGCGGGTGGCTCGATCTCGAAGACGTCCACGGCTGCTGCTGCGACTTGCTTGCTGCGGAGCGCATCGGCGAGGGCTTGCTCGTTGATGAGCCCGCCGCGTGCGCAGTTGATGATGCGGACACCCTTCTTCGTCTTCGCGAGGCGTTCGGCGTTCAGCATATCGCGCGTCTCGTCCGTGAGCGGCATGTGCATGGTGATGTAATCGGCGAACGGCAAAATGTCTTCCAGTCGCTCGACGAGTTCCACCTGCATGGCCCGCGCACGGCTGACGCTCAAATATGGGTCGTAAGCGTGGACGCGCATCCCGAAGGCAATCGCGCGGCGCGCAATCTCAGTGCCGATGCGGCCCATGCCGAGAATGGCGAGCGTCTTTCCATAAAGCTCCACGCCCTCAAAGTTTTTGCGCTCCCATTTGCCGGCCTTCATCGAGGCGTCCGCCTGCGCGATGTTGCGCGAGATGGCCATGAGCAGGCTGAACGCGTGCTCTGCGGTGGAGATCGTGTTTCCCGCCGGCGTGTTCATCACGACGATGCCCGCTTTCGTCGCCGCATCGGTGTCCACATTATCCACGCCGACGCCTGCGCGCCCGACGCACTTCAGCTTCTTGGCGGCGGCGATGACCTTCGCGTTCACCTTCGTCTGCGAGCGGACGACGAGGCCGTCGAACTCGCCGATGATTTCGAGCAGCGCGTCTTCCTTGAGGCCGGTCTTCACGACCACATCCACCAATCCGCCCTCCAAGAGTTCGGCTACGCCGCGTTCACTGACTGGGTCTGCTACAAGTACTTTTGGTTTGCTCATTATTTTAGAAAAAGGGCGCGCAGTGTCTCCACCCCGCGCGTTTCGGCAAATCGAAAGTTGCACTACCTCGCGGAAACTTCCGTTCCGCAGCCCGCCCGGCGATTACCGAGCCGCGGTCGCGTCGCCGATAAAGAGCACTTTCCCCACCGGCAGCACGTCCGCATTATCCAAGCGGTTGAGCCACTGGATGAGCTTCGGGTCGCGGTCGAATTTGCGCGCGATGGAGAACAGCGTGTCTCCTTCTGCCACGACGTAAGTCGTCCGCGTTGCGGGCGTCGGCTGGGTGCGGAAGGGCTTCAACGGGACAGGCGCTTCGTCTGCGGCAAAGGCCGAGCAGGCGAGAAAGGCGAGCAGTGTTGGAAGCAGGCAGCGCATGTTGATTGGTTGGCAGACTACTCTTTAGCAAACGCCTTGCCAAGGGACTGCTGCCGCAATTTGACAAACACGACACATTCCCAGACTGGCGGATTTCTACGGATGTGCAAAAGGTGCGCCCGTCTATGCGCGCAATCTTCTTGGCCCTCTTTGTCTTTTCGGCGCGGGTCTTTGCGGACCCGCCGACGGGATACTATTCTGCGGCGACGGGACTCTCCGGCGTCCCGCTGAAGTCGGCGCTGAATGGCGTCATCAAAGCGGGGCACACCGTCATTTTATACGACGACCTTTTCGCCCCGATCAAAGCACTGCACCAAGACCCAGCGAACAGTTCCAACTTCATCCTCATCTACAGCGGCTTCTCCATCCCGAAGTCATCGTCCACCTGGAACCGCGAGCATCTCTGGCCGCGTTCGCGCGGAAATGGCGAGCATCTCGGGCCGGATGACAGCGATCTTTTCCACGTCATGCCGTGCGATGCCGATGTGAATACGCAGCGTGGCGTCTTGTATTTCGACCTCAGCGAGGTGGCCGACGGCGGCTTCACAAACCCCGCCCACGCCGAAGCGCCGCTCTGCACGCGCGACTCCAATTCATGGGAACCGCTCGCCTCGCAGCGCGGCGACATCGCCCGCGCGCTCTTCTATATGGCGACGCGCTACGACGGCACGGAGCCCAACACCACCGACCTGGAACTCGTCCGCTCCGGCCCGTCTGGTCCACAGATGGCAAACCTCGACACCCTGCTCGCATGGCACGCCGCCGACCCGCCGGACGCTGCGGAGCTAGGGAGAAACGACCTCATCTTCTCCGCCTATCAGCACAACCGGAATCCGTTCATTGATCACCCGGAATACGCGGCGGCGATTTGGGGCACGGGCGTCGGCAACACGCCGGTCGCACAAGCGTCCAACGGCGTGGAGTCCGCCATCGAAGCGCCGTTCGTCGCGGGGAGTTTCATCGTGCGAATGTCGCCGCCAGTCACCACGGGGACGGTCGCCGTGAACTTCACCACCAGCGGCACGGCGAGCGGCAGCGACTACACACTGAGCGGCTCGGGCGTCTCGCGGAACTCCGCCACCGGCACGGGCAGCATCCTTTTTTCAAATGGCACGTCGGCAGTGACGGTCACGCTTTCTCCGACCTCCGACAGCACTGCCGAGCCGCTCGAAACCGCGCAACTCACGCTCACCTCCGGCACCGGCTACACGCTCACCGGCGGCCCGGCAAAGCTCACGATCACCGACATCACACCGAACGCAGCGGACGGCGTTATCGCATCGTGGAACTTCAACAACGCCCCCAACGCCACCGCCCCGAGGTGGAACCCCACCATCGCGCCCTCGGCAGGCGCGGGCGAAGTCCGGCTCGGCGGATGGAGTGGTCCGGCGAACACGGGCGGCACCAGCCCCGGCACCAACGACGCATTCACCGGAGTCACCGGCAATTCCTTGAGCCTCATCGGCACAGGCGGAAATGGACGCTCGCTCGACGTAGTCGTGTCCACCTCCGGCTGGGCGGCGATGAGCGCCACGCTATTCACACGCGGCACTGGCACGGGCTACAACACCGGCACTTGGAGCTGGAGCGCAGACGGCACCACTTTCACCACCATCGCCGGGCTGAATACGGCATCCATCGCCACCTCATTTCAAACCACGCCGCTCGCCGTGGACCTCACCACGATTGGCGCGCTGAACAATCTCTCCACCATCACCCTGCGCTACACCCTCACCGGCGCGACGAGCAGCACGGGCAACAACCGCATCGACGATCTTTCCATCCTCGGCACGCGCTACAGCCAAGCATGGCTCTCGCGCTTCCCCCCGCTCACCGGCACCTCCGCCGCGCGCACCGCAGACCTCGACGCCGACGGGCTCAACAACTTCGCCGAATGGGCGTTCGACCTCGATCCGTTCGACGCCACCAGCGCACCCGCCACCGCTGGCAGCGCAGTCTCCGCGCCCGACCCCGCCGACGGCAACGCCATCAAATCATGGCCGACCATCCGCTTCGCCCGACGCACCGACGCGCCGCAAATCACCTACGTCATTGAATACAGCACCGACCTCTCCGCATGGACCATCGGCGGCACGCTCGTAGGCACCGAGTCGAGCGGCGAAGCCGGCAGCGAACTAGCAATCTTCCGCGCCGGAATCCCGCTCACAGGCAACGGCGCAAGCCCAAAAGTCTTCCTCCGCGCCCGTGCGACCATGCAGTGAGTGTTCGTTGAGGGTTGAGAGTTGAGGATTGAGAGACCGCGAGGCTCAAGCCGTAAAGCAACCGCCCCCGCCGCGAAAGAAACGCCTTCCGCCTTCACGGCAAAGCCCATTTCCCACACGGAAACCGCCGTTTCCCTACGGAAACGCCCGTTGCCCTGAAGGCGAAGCCCTCCGCTGTGAAAGAAACAGCCTCCGCCCTCAGAGCGAAAGCCTCCGCCGTGAAAGAAACACCTTCTGCCGTGAAAGCAGAGCCATCTGCCGTGAAAACAAAGGCCATTGTTTTCAGAACAAAGGCCTTTGCTGTGGAACATCCCACCGTCGCCTTGAGGTGTTTCCCTCTGGTAATTAGACAATTGCGCATTTCCGCCCGAGGGGCATCCAATTCCGAATGTTCCACGAAACAAGACCAAGGGGCAGTCATCGGTTCACAATCGGCAGCAAAAGCCGGTGGCCCAGAAGGAGGCCTCACCGAGCGCCTGTGCGAAGCGCTTTGGAGTGCGTGAACAAGCCTAATACCAAATTTCATAATTAAAGTGACATTTGCCACGAATTTACCACTGCGGAGCAGGCGCGACGGTGGCTTAAAAAAGAGCACAAGGTAGAGCGGCCTTACATCAGCGTGTGGCGATGGCTAAAAAAATTCGGCGGAGTGCTGAGGG
>CAMDQC010000026.1 GCA_945905735.1 Prosthecobacter debontii
CACCACCCCGTGAAACGCCACATCGTTCACATTGATTTCCATGCTCTCAAGGAAGATGAGCTCATGCACACCACCGTGCCCATCGTCGGCCAAGGTGAGCCGCTCGGCGTCAAAAACGGCGGCGGTCGTCTCGAACAGATCATCCGCAACCTCGAAGTCTCGTGCTTGCCGAAAGACCTACCAGAGAGCCTCATCGTCGATGTCTCCGGCCTGAACCAAGGCGACTACATCCACGTCAACGAACTCACACTTCCAGCCGGAGTCACCTCCCTCTCGCACGCGGAATCCGTCGTCTTCCACTGCGCAGCGCCGACCGTCGAAGTCGTCGAAACACCCGCCGAAGGTGCCGCAGCGCCCGAAGTCCTTAAGGAGAAGAAACCCGCCGCCGGTGCTGCTGCCCCAGCCGCCGCCGCTGCTCCTGCGAAGAAGAAGTAATCAACCGGACTGGATGAATGGCTCGCTTAATCGTCGGACTCGGCAATCCCGGACGCGACTATGCAGACACGCGACACAACATCGGCTTCATGGTCCTCGACCGTCTCGCCGCTGCCGCAGGAGCCATCTTCCGGTCTGAAAGAAAGTGGCAGGCACACTTCGCCACCGCCCGAGTGGGTGGGAGCGAAGTCTGGCTGTGCAAACCGCAAACATACATGAACCTCAGCGGCGAAAGCGTGAGTGCCATCACGAGCTTCTACAAAATAGAACCTCGGGATGTCCTCGTCGTGCTGGATGACTTGGCTTTACCGCTCGGTCGTCTCCGCCTGCGAGAGAGCGGGAGTGCTGGGGGCCAAAACGGCCTCAAGAACATCCTCCTTCACCTCGGCACCCAAGAAGTTCCGAGGGTCCGCATCGGGATCGGAAGCGGGGCAGACGCCACGGGCCATGTGCTCGGGAAGTTTGCCCTCGCCGAACGTCCCGCGCTCGAAGAAGCTCTCGTCAACGCCACCGAGGCCGTGCAATTTGCGCAAAGCCAGTCATTTGCAGCCGCAATGAATCGCTACAATCAACAACCGAAAACAGAATAACTAAATAATATGAGCAAACATCGCTACGAAGGACTCCTCGTCCTCAACGTCAAAGGCAAAGAAGACGGAGCCCAAAAAATCATCGACCGCATCGAAAAAGACTTCAAAAACGAAGACTGCGATGTGGAGAGCATCCAGAAGATGGACACGCGCCATTTCAGCTACGCAAAGGGCGACCTGAGCAGCGGCTTCTTCGTCAACTTCGTCTTCAAGGCTGCCCCTGCGTCCCTCGACAAAATGAGGGCCAAGTTCGCGCTGGATGATGACGTTTACCGCCAGCAATACGGGCGTCTCTCCGACAAAGCGAAAGCCGCCTAAACGGACCGCGGGCACCTTTAACCACCACGAACTATGGCGAATCTCAACAAGGTCATGCTCATCGGGAATCTCACCCGAGATCCCGAGATCAAGTACACGCCGAAAGGCACGGCCATCGCAGCCTTCGGGCTCGCGGTGAATCGTAACTACACCACTGAGACCGGCGAAAAACGCGAGGAGGTTACATTTATCGATGTGGACGCCTTCGGCAGAGTCGCTGAAATCATCGGTGAATACTGCAAAAAGGGCCGCCCACTCTTTGTAGAGGGTCGCCTAAAACTCGATACGTGGGACGACAAAGCGAGCGGCCAAAAACGCAGCAAGCTAAAGGTCATGGTCGAAAACATCCAACTCCTCGGAGGCCGCGAAGGTGGCCCCGGCGGAAGCGGTGGCGGCGTCTCGCCAGACATGGCCGACTACGCCGACAGCCAAGTCGCCTCAGCACCACCCGCACGTCGCTCCGCGCCCGCTGCCCCACCGAGACCTCCGGCAGACCCGGACCTCGACGCCGCACCGGACGACATCCCGTTCTAAACAAGAACGCAAACATCAACAAGAAGCCGCTGGAAGAGATTCCAGCGGCTTTTTGTTTACCGGCAACTCGCACGGACCCGCTGAGTTGAACTCGAACGCCGTTTCTACAGTTTTGCTTTGGTTACGCCGTCGGCGACTCAGCAGAAGGAGCTACTTGCTCCACTGTTGGAGTGACGGGAGTATCGCTGAGGATGTACCGAGCCGTGCCGATCTTCTGAATAGCAGAGTTCTTCTTACCGGTCGTCGCAAACCAAATGAAGAGGTTCTTGTATTTCTTCACTTCGAGCTTCTTCGCCAATTCCCGCACTGTGATGCCTTCTGGCCCTGCTTCTTTGAGCGCAGCCACGATGCGGGTGGCTAGCTCGCCACGTCCACTCAGTGGGCGCGTGCTGAGTTTGCGACGTCCGCTCTTGGTCTTTGCTTTTGGCGAGGGTCCGTCGAGTTCAGACTGCGAGACGGAGCCCTCGAGCCGGTATCGGGATTCGCCAATTTTTTTGATGGCGTCCACACGCTTGCCAGAAGTCTGGAACCACGAATGGATGTTCGCAGCCTTCACACCGAGAGTGGCGGCGAGATCCTTCACCTTCACTCCGGAACTCCCCGCAGCGGTAAGCGCCCGGAGAATCTCCAGTTTCAGCGCGCCACGGGCCGATCGCCCGCTGGAAGTCCTATCGATGGATGCAGGGCCTGTGGACGAGCGGACGTAACCGTCGTTGTCAAAGAGTTGCGTCTTGATCTCGGAAAGTCGGATGAGAATGCCGTCGAGTTGCCCCTGGAGTTGGCCACGCTTTTCCTCAGAGGCTGTGAAAAAAGTCTAAGTGCTAGTAAATTAGCACTTGTACGATGTACAAAGACCTGATGCAAAGCTGTGGATGGCAAAACTCGAACCATATACCAGCGACATAAATGACAACGAATGGGAACGCCTACGGCGGCTTCTGCCCGGCCCGAAAAAGCTCGGGCGACCGCCGCGCTACCCGCAGCGACACATGCTCAACGCCATCTTCTACATCACCCACAGCGGGTGCCCGTGGCGCTTGATGCCGCATGAGTTCCCGCACTGGCGGTTGGTCTATTACTACTTCGCCAAGTGGCAGAAAGAGGGCGTCTGGGAGAAACTCAACGCCGCTCTGCGCGACCGTGTGCGCACCAAGGCCGGAAAAAAAAAGCGCCCACGGCAGCGGCCCTCGATAGCCAGAGCGTTAAAACTGCTGGCCAGCGAGGAGAGCGTGGGTTTGATGCGGGAAAGAAGGTCTTGGGGCGAAAACGGCACCTTTTGGTAGATAGCCTGGGGCTGCTGCTGGCCGTCTATGTCCACTCCGCCGCCATCCAAGACCGGGACGGCGCGAAGACCCTGCTTTTGAAAGCATGGTGCTTTGGCTGGCTGCGCGTCATCTGGGCCGACGGCGGCTACGCCGGCCAACTCGTCGAGTGGGTGCGCCAACTCAAGCTGGGGCGCTACGCGAAACTCCAAATCATCCGCAAAATAGGCCCCGGCTTCACGCTCCTGCCCAAGCGTTGGGTCGTCGAGCGCACCTTCGCTTGGCTCAGCCGCTACCGCCGCCTTGCCAGAGACTATGAAGTCAATACTTCCCACTCAACCGCCTTCATTTATGTAGCGGCCTGCCGGATTATGGCTCGCAGGCTCGCTAATTCCTCCGTCGACTGACTTTTTTCACAGCCTCTCAAGGGACATTGCTTCTTTGTATAGGTTGATACGGTCGTTTGTAATCATGAGCCGGACCGTATCGCTGACGATTGAATTTTGCGCAAGTAGGAACTACTAACTCAATGTATCTATCCCTATATGGTGTAGCCCAGTGATTGATGCACCCATTCCGAACACAGGCGCCCCCCCCACTCTGTATATCGACACCTGCTCATTACACGCGTAACCCCAACCTTAACCGCGCACCGAGAAGAATGCCTGCCAAGTCAGCCGTGCAGCGAGCAATACAGCTGTAACGATGAAAATCGGGCGGATAATGGCCGCCCCACGCGTCAACACGAGCCCACTGCCGAGGCGCGCGCCGAGGAGTTGCCCGACGATCATCGCCAACCCGACATCCCATCGCAGCAGGCCCATGCTAGCAAACGCGAGGAGCGACGCGACGTTGCTCGTGAGGTTGAGCGCCTTCGTCGTGCCCGTCGCCACGCGAAGATCGAGCCCGAGTGCGAGCACGCAGGCAATCATCCAAAACGAGCCAGCGCCCGGTCCGAAGAATCCATCGTAAAACCCCAGCACGCCCCCAAAAATCAGCGCAAACCCCACCATCCCCATCCGCGCCGCACGCTGTGCCGCGCCGAGTTTCGGATTCAGCGCTGTGTAAATGGCCACCGATAGCAGCATTACCGGGACGGCACGTTCCAGCACCGACTTATCCAAATGCGTCACCGCCAAGACACCGAGCATCGCCGCGAGAAACGTCACCACAACCGCCAGCCACAACTTGCTCCACGGGATAAGCCCGCCGCGCGTGTAGCGAATGACGGCTAGCGTCGTGCCGCAGGACGATTGGAGCTTATTCGTCCCCAGCGCCACCGGGATAGGAAGCCCCGCCCACAAAAGCGCGGGCACTGATACGAGCCCGCCTCCGCCCGCGATCGCATCAATAAACCCGGCCGCTGCACCGGCAGCCGCAAGGACAACGTAAGTAGATGGACTCAGCATACGGGCGAGAGTGACGAATCACACATCCCTGACCGCGCGAGCAATGGCGGTGATGATAGTTTCGAGCTGCGCGTCGCTCACGCAGTAAGGCGGCATGACGACGACGGTGTCGCGGATGGGGCGAGTGAGGAGGCCGTATTTGCGCGCGGCGATGCACACGGCGGCTCCGCTTGCGGCGACATCAATTCCTGCGATGAAGCCGCATTGCCGCACGGCTCGGATGCCGGGTTCTTTTTCCAGCGCAGCGAGCAACTCGGTGAGGCGGGCGATTTTTCCGGCGAGTGTGGAGAGGACGTTTTCTTCGGCGAAAATGGCGAGGTTTTCCAGAGCGAGGGCGCAGCCGAGTTGGTTTCCGCAATAGCTGTGGCCGTAGTAGAGCGTGCGCTCGGGGCCGCCGAGAAACGCCTCATACACGCGCTCCGTCGTGAGCGTGGCGGCGAGCGGGAGGTAGCCGCCTGTGAGCCCTTTTGCCAACGCGACGAAATCCGGCGTCACGCCCTCTCGCTCGCACGCAAACATCGTCCCGGTGCGACCAAAGCCCGTCATGACTTCGTCCGCGATGAGCAGCGCGCCGTGCGCGTCGCACCACTCGCGCAGCGCGGCGAGCATCCCGGCGGGCCACAGCCGCATTCCGGCTGCGCCTTGGATGAGCGGCTCGATGCACACCGCTGCGACGCGCTTGCCGTCGAGTTTTTCTAGCTCCTCCATTCCCGCCACATGAGTCACGGGGAAATGCCACCCGGCGCGAAAAGTCGCGATGCCGCCGAGCGACGCCGCGCCCACGGTATCGCCGTGGTAAGCGCCGCCAAACGCGACAAACTCCCGCCGGTCCTCGCCGTGGAGTTGCCAAAATTGCGCAGTCATTTTCAAAGCCACCTCAATCGCCGTGGAACCGTCATCGGTGAAAAAACAGCGTGTCAATTTCCCGCTCGGCCACAGTCCGCAAAGCTGCGCGGCCAGCGCGGCAGCGGGCGGATTCGTGAAGCCGAGAAAGGACGTGTGCGCCACGCGGTCGAGCTGTCGGCGCAACGCTGCATCCAAGCGTGGATGCCGGTGGCCGTGGAGATTCGTCCAGATGGAAGAGTTCCCATCGAGATACTCGCGCCCGTGGTCATCGCGCAAAATCGCGCCCTCACCCTCGACGAGCACCAGCGGCTCATGCCCCGGCGCGCACCAGTCGCGCATCTGCGTGAAAGGGTGCCAGCCGTGGTGCTGGTCTTGGGCGACGGTGTCGGTCACTCCTCCGCTTCCTCCCACGTCCCGCCGCGTTCGGTGATCATCAGCTCCACCGCCGCCACGTCTTCCCATGCGAGGTGTTTGCGCTGGTATTTATTAAAGAGCACGAGGCGCAAGGCCACGAGGTCTTCCAGCTCCGGCACGTCGTAGTAAGTCCACTTTTCGTCGTGCTTTAGCTTCGATTGAATCTTCCACTTCTTGCCGAATTTCTCTGCGCGCACTTCGCGGCGTTCGGTGTCCGTGTTGTGTTTCCAAGTATGAATGTTGCGATTGCCCATTTTCCCTGCACCATGCGCCGCCTTGAACGCAACCGGCAAGATCGTCCTTTATTTCATCGCAGTTCTCTTTTTTGGAGCCCTGCTCGCACCACCGCTTTTCTGGGCAGGGAATGCCCTCATTCCCGCGCTCCGTGAGCATCCATTCCAGCGATTCTTTAATCGCGCCGCGCTCATTGCCGCCATCGCACTGCTGTGGCCGCTGGCCAAAAGTTTCCGCATCCGCAGCCGCGCAGAGCTAGGGCTGGAGCCGAATCCCCGCTGGCTCCGCGATGTTCTCACCGGGCTCGCCACCGCTCTCGGCGCGATGCTCGTGCTGTGCGTCGTGCTGAAATCGCTCGGCTACTTCAAGTGGCTCTCGCCCAAAGACCAGCGCCCCGCACAGCTCGTGCAAGTGTTCTTCACCGCCGCGAGCGTCGCATTGCTGGAAGAGTCGCTTTTTCGCGGCGCGTTCCTCGGCGTCTTCCAGCGCACGATGGGGAAATGGACCGCGCTCTTCACGATGTCGGCGATTTTCTCCGTGCTGCATTTCATCAAGCCGATTGATGTCACCATCGCCGCCGACGACGTGCGATGGTTCTCCGGGTTCGCGCTCATCCCCGCGACGTTCAGCCAGTTTTCCCAGCCGATGATGATCCTCTCGCTCTTCACCACGCTCTTCGCCGTCGGCTGGATTCTCGGCTACACGAAAATGCAGACGCGTTCGCTCTGGCTCCCCATCGGGCTCCACGCCGGCTGGGTCATCTGCGCACAAGGCTTTGGAAAGTTCGCGAAGCTCGGCAAAAACCACCTCCCGTGGATCGGCAGCGAATTGCGCATCGGTATCGCCCCGCTTTTGACGATTATCGCGACGGGAATCGCTTGCTGGATGCTCATCCGGCGGCGCTCCAGCGAATAGTTCGCGACAAATTGCGAGCCGTCTGTTACTCCCGCAACCACGCATATGAAACGCCTCTTCGTCCTTGCTTGCACCGTCGCCACACTTACTGGCTGCACCAGCTCCAATCAATACACCTCAGTGTCCGAGCCCGTCGAGGGCACTCGTGCATTGGACCCAATCGTGAGCACGCCGCGCAACTGGAATAAGCCCGTGAAAACCTACTCGTCCGCCCGTGCGGAAGTGCAGGACGGCACGCGGGCGATTCAGGGCACGTCGTGGGAGCGGTCTTGGCACGATTAGTCGAAAGGGAATTGCGAATGACGAATGACGAATGACGAAGATTGCGCTCCGTTCGTCTCTGGTGGCGTTTTTCATTTTAATCTCCGCACAGGCTCAGGTGCCCGTGGCGGTCGCTCCGATTTACGCGGAAGCGAAGGCCGCTCTGGATTCCCGCGAGTTTACGGAAGCGGCTCGCATCCTTGATGAAGCGCTCGCCAAACTCCCGCCGGACACCGCCGGTCTAGCGTTGCTGCACCTCACGCTCGGCACTGCGCGACTGCGTTCCAATGAGCCCGAAAAGGCCATCGCTCCTCTCGAAAAAGCCGCCGCGAACGATCCATCTGCGCTCCCACTGCTTGCAGACGCACTACGCGGAGTAGGCCGTGCCGACGACGCCCGCCGCACTTACGAAAAGGCTGCGACTGGCGATACAGTGAACGCAAAATACTCCCGCGCACGAATCGCCCAGCTCGACTCCTCCACGGAAAAAGACGCGCTTAAAGCGGCAGCTTCCGCCTTCACTGCTGCCGACGCCTTCGCCGCCCTTGGCGATGAAGACCCGACCTATCTCGACGAAGCCACGGCTATCTACGAAACCATCGCTCGCAACAAACAATGGCGCGGCGAAGCCACGGCCCGCGCGGTCTATTCTCTCGGCGAAGTTCAGCGCCAAAAGAAGGCACTCCCCGAAGCCATCGCCTATTACCAGCGTTGCTTCGTCTCGTGGGCGCGCTACCCGGCCTGGTGTGCGCGGGCCTACCTTCGAGCATCCGAGTCTTTCGAGGCTCTAGGCCGCCGCCCCGAGGCCATCGCCCACCTCCGCGAGTTGCTCCGCAAGCGGGATAAATACAGCCGTTTCCCCGAGTTCGAGGAAGCCGAGAAGCGCCTCCGCGCATGGGGCGAGCAGTAGGTCACTACACGCGACTCGCCAACACGCCGCCCGCCGCGTGCAACCATCCTCACCGGAGGAGTCGCCGCTAAAAGGCGGCGAGCATTGGCGCTCGCTGCAAGCCGCTAGAGTGACGCCGGTTCCACTCGCCGCTTTACCCCGCGCCGATTCCCGACTAACGCCCGCTGCGATGAAATACCGTCGCTTTGGCCGAACGAATATCGAGATGCCCGTCTTCTCCTGCGGGGGGATGCGCTACCAGCAGTCGTGGGACGACGTTGCGCCGGAGACGGTGGAGGAAAAGGGGCAGCGCAACCTCGAAGAAACCATCCTCCGCGCGCTGAAAGTCGGCATCAACCACATCGAAACCGCACGCGGCTACGGCAGCAGCGAGATGCAGCTCGGGTGGATTCTCCCGCGTCTCCCTCGCGAGAAAATGACGGTGCAAACGAAGGTCGCGCCTTTCACCACGGCGCGGGAGTTTCGCGAGACGTTCGAGAAATCCATGAGCTACCTAAAGCTCGACCACGTCGAACTGCTCTCGCTCCACGGCATCAATAACGCCGAGCTGCTCGACTGGTCGCTGCGCAAAGGCGGATGCCTCGAAGAAGCACAGAAGCTCCGGCGCGAAGGCCGCTGCAAGCACATCGGCTTCAGCACGCACGCCACCACGGACCTCATCGTGAAGGCCATCGAATCCGACGCTTTCGACTACGTGAACTTGCACTGGTATTTCGTGAACGAACTCAACTGGCCCGCCGTCCAAGCGGCAGCGGCGCACGACATGGGCGTCTTCATCATTTCGCCCAACGACAAAGGCGGCAAACTCTACAGCCCGCCCGCTTCGCTCCGCGAAATGTGCGCGCCGCTCTCGCCGATGCAGTGGAACGATCTCTGGACGCTCTCGCGCCCCGAAGTCCACACACTCAGCGTCGGCGCGTCGTGCCCCGGCGATTTCGACGAACACCTCGCCGCCCTCGCGCACTACGACCGCGCCGCGGAACTCACCGCGCCCATCGCGCAACGTCTGCGTGCAGAAATGGAGCGCATCCTCGGTGCAGACTGGTGCGCTCGCTGGCCGGAAGGACTGCCGAATTACGAGGCCATCCCCGGCCAGATCAACGTGCAAGAAATCGCCCGCCTCTACACCTACGCACGCGGCCTCGGCCTCACCGATTGGGGGAAAATGCGCTACAACCTCCTCGGCGGCGCAGGCGGGCATTGGTTCCCCGGAGAAATGGCGCTAGATTTCGACGCCGCTGCGATGGAGAAAGCGTGTGCCGCTTCGCCTTTTGCCAACCGCATCCCCGCAATGCTGCGTGAAGCCCACGAACTCCTCCTCGACGCGCCAAAGAAACGCCTGAGCCAAAGCTGAACACACACCATGACTCCACTCGAAGCACACCAAGCCGCCGCAGACACCATTCGCAGAGCCAAGTTCCCCATGCTCGCCACCGTAGATGCCGCCGGGCAGCCACACCTCCGCCCCGTCTCGCCCGTCCGCGTGGACGGCTTCCGCATCTACATCGCCAATCTCCGCCGCTACGGCAAAACCGCCGAACTCGCGGCAAATCCACGCTGCGAAGTCTGCTACCTCGACGACCAGCACGACCAAGTCCGCATCACCGGCAACGCCACCATCGTCACCGATGCCGACACGCTGCGGGCCATCTGGGAAAGCAATCCCCTGCTCCGCAAATACCTCGGCACTCCAGAAAACCCCGAGCTGATCATCTACCTCGTCGAGCCCGAGCGCGTGCGCTTCATGCGCGAATGGGCGCTCGACTACATCGAAGTGCCACAGCCCTAATCCCGGGGTTGATGGCAGGGAAATGCCGAAAAGCGGGGGTCTTTGTCCTGCTTTTACCAGACCGGGATGAAAGGGAAAACGCGTCCGAAATCATGCCGATGCGTGAGCAAGAATGCGTCCCGCTTACACTTCGGAAACACGCGAGTGCCTGATGCTCTACTCTAACTCTTGTAGGTGAATCGACCGTCCGCCTTGTCACCGCGCGGCATCAGCCCTAGACCCATCCTATGCCTCCGAAAACGAAGCCAAATAAAGACACCTTCACCGCCACCATCGGCTTTGAGGCCACCGCCATGCGCGATAGCGCATCCTCTAAACGCGTAGCGATACTGCGGAGCCCGCAGGGCAACCGATGGATCACCGCCGACAGCCGGAGCGAAGCACAGACAGCCAGCCGCAGACTGCCCGCAGGTCGAGCGCAGCGAGGCGACTTCGTCGAATCCCACGGCGGCGCGGCGGAGTGCGAAGTCCGAAGTGCGAGGGTCGAAGTGAAGAAATCGCGCCCATTCGTCATTCGATATTCGTCATTCGCAATTCCCCCTGGCCCCGAGCACGCCGACACCTTCCGCCGCGACCTCCATCCCGACCGCTGTTCTTCGACATGGGCTATTCCCACGTCATTCTCAGTGGTGAGTGGAGAAACATCGCCATCCCGCCACCGAAGCCAACACGAAAGCCGCCGGCAAGGAGCTCAATCATGAAATACACCATCACCCGCCGCCATTTCCTCTGCGCCACTGGAGCTACGCTCGTGCTACCATGGTTCGAATCGTCCGCCCAGACGCCGGGCATCCCGCAGACTTTGAATCAACTCTGGGAGGGCTTTGCGGATCTCGACAAGACCACACCGCTCGAAGCAGAAGTCCTCAAGGAGTGGGAGCAGGATGGGGTGGTCTGCCGGGTCGTCCGCTATCAGGTCGGTATTTTCAAAGGAGCACCGTCGAGGGTCGCTGCGTTTTACGCCTTTCCGAAAGGGGGAACGAAACTGCCCGCGCTCGTCGAGATGCATGGCGGCGGGCAGTCGGCTTCGCTCAACAGCGTGGTGACTTACGCGAAGCGCGGTTATGCGGGCATTTCGATCAATTGGGGCGGCAACAAGATGAGTCTCGGCCAGGAAACCTGGAGTGGGCCGCAGACCGACTGGGGCAAGCTCGACGCCACGCATCCGCCGCAGCGCAACAAGGCGAACCATTTTGCGGGCTCGCTCACGCCGGATGAATACACGCTCGACGCGGTCGAGTCGCCGCGGAATAGCAATTGGTTTCTCGTGCTGATGGCTGCGCGCCGCGCCATCACTTTTCTCGAACAGCAACCGGAAGTGGACGCGACGCGCATCGGTGCGCATGGGCATTCGATGGGCGGAAAGCTCACGACCAATCTAGCGGGAATCGACAGGCGGATCAAAGCGGCGGTGCCGTCGTGCGGAGGCTCGGGAGACCTGGTGGAAAGCGAAGCCGTGGTGCCCGGCGGGAGCAGAACGAAGCGCACGGCCATGGAACTGGCCTGCGTTTCCGACAATGCCTACATCCCGCTCATCACCTGCCCGGTGCTCTGGCTTTCGCCCACCAACGACTTTCACGCGCACATCGACAACATGGCGTGGAACTGGCGCAACGTGCCCGATGACCGCGTGCGCTTCAGCATTTCCCCGCACCTGAATCACCGCCACACGGACGAGCACGCCATCACCGAATACCTGTGGTTCGAGGAGCACTTGAAAGGCGTTGCATTCAAGATGCCCCGGACGCCGCAGATGGCGCTGGAACTCAAGACCGCCGGCGGCGTCCCGCAGATCACCGTCACGCCGGACGACTCGCAGCCTGTGCGGCGGGTGGACATCTACTACTCGCTCGACCCGCATGCGCTGACGCGCTTCTGGCGCGATGCGAAGGCCGTGAAGGCCGGCAGGGAATGGAAGGCGGAATGCCCGGTGATGAATCTTGAGCAACCGATCTTCGCCTTCGCGAATGTGATCTATGAAACTCCGGCGCCATACCGGACCGGACCGCAGAAGGCGGGGCAGGGAAGCAGCGGCACCTTTGCCATCAGCTCCCGGATGCTCTCTGCCGGACCTGTGCAGTTGCAGGCGGCCCGGGTGAAGGCGACGGACAAGCCGGATCGGCTGATCGACGACGGCACGCGCGGCTGGCACGACTGGTATCTGCTGAACTGGGGACATCCGCCCTTGTGGACGGCCACGACTCGCAAGCTGAAGGACGCCAAATGGCGCGGCCCCGACGGCGCGACGCTGCACTTTGAAATCAAGTGCCAGACCGACAACCAGCTCGTGATCACCTTCAACTGCAATGCGTGGGGAGCGATGATTCCAGGCAAGCCCGCTGTGGACTACGCGGCGATCAAGGAACTGAAAGGTTCCGCCGAGTGGCAGACCGTATCCGTGAAACTGAACGAACTCGTCGCCACCGATCCAAAGGTGACGGCGCCGCTTGCCAATTGGCAGACCGTCACCGAGTTCAGCATCAGCCCCACCGGCACGACGGTGAAAGACGGCCAGAAAGTGAAAGTGGACGGCAAGGCCTGGCAGGGTCCGCGGGAAATCCGGAACCTGCGCTGGGAAGGCGGAGAGTATTCGCAGCAAAAGCCCGTCGATGCCGCGCTGAGTGCGGAGGAACCCCAAAAGAACTTCAACGACGCCATCAAGAAGTCGCTGGAGCAGGAGAAGCTGGATCGAAAATAACTGCGCGCTTGAAAATCGCCCCCGCAATCTTTGCTGCAGTCATCCTCCTGATGGCGATTGGCTCCGCGCACGCCATTGAACTGTCGGCTGACTCCTTCACGCTGAGATTCACCGTCGAGGGCCGACCGGATAGCTGCGTGCGGAAAGTCGATGGCACGGAGTTTCTGCCGAAAGGTCGTCCCGGCGAGGGTTTCTTTTTGAAGGGCGTGGACGGCGCGGCGGTGCGGCTTTCGAGCCTCTCACTGCTGCCCGATGGGCGCCTGCTCGCCGCCAATGCCGGGGGCTCGAAGAAGGTGCGATTTGCCGTCACGCACGGACAGCGGCATATCGCCTTTCGCATCGAGAGCGTGGAGGGAATCGCGCCGGAACAGTTCGAGTCGTTTCACTTCAGCGCGCTGTCGAATCCGCAACTGCGCGTGCTGAATCTCGACTACATGACGCGGGCCGATAGCCGGCCCTACGGCGTGTTTGTGGACTGGTCCCAGTTCTGGCATCGCTCCGCGCAGGATCCGCTGGGCGGGTTTGTCCTTTATGAAAAAACCAGCGACGACGACGAGGATGAAACGCTGCTGCGACTCTGGGTCGAGGAGAAACTGCCGCATTCCAAGGTGACCGGTGAGTGGAATGTGGAACGCGCACGCTCGTGGATGAAAGAATGGCAGCGCCGGTTCGCGGACCGCACGCAGATGATTCTCGCGGGGCAGAGTCTCGCCGAGTTGCGCGAAGGTTTCGACTTCGCCAGCCGCGCGGGCATCCGGCAAATCTATCTCTTCACCGACACGTGGCGCCCGGACAAGTTCTGGCCCGTGATCGGGAAAAACTGGGAGGTGAACACGACGGTGTTCCCTCGCGGCGAAGCAGACCTGCGCGCGTTTGCCGAAGAGGTTCGAGGCAAGGGGATGTATTTGGCGCTCCATTATCTGAGCGGCGGAATCGGGATGAAGGACCCTATTTACGTCGGCCAAAAACCAGACCCGCGTCTGGCCGGATGGGGTGTCGGAATTCTCGCCAGTCCGCTCGGTGCCGCCGATACCACGATTTCATTTCGCCCCGGTCCGGGAGTGGAGCCGCCTGCCGAGCGACGTCTTCCATTTTTCAAGGAATCGCAATGGAACTGGCTGCGGGTGGGGACGGAGATTGTGCGGTTCGGCTCGATTGAGCGGCAAGCGGATGGCTCGTGGCTGCTCAAAGACTGCCGTCGTGCGCAAGGCTCGACGCACGCAGCCGCGCATCCGCAAGGCGAGGAAGCAGCGGGACTGTTCGCTTCCTACGGGCAGAATTTTGTCCCCGACAACGACTCCACATTGCTCCGCGAAGTCGCGGAAAACTACGCCGGCCTGCTCAACCGCTGTCTGATCGAGCATGTGGAGTTTGATGGCGCGGAGATTCACGCGCACGAGGGGTTCTGGGGCTACCGAAAGTTTGCGACGCGTGTGTATGAGGCGCTGGTTCATCCGACGACCACGCATGACAGCACCGGCTCGCGGGCTGACTGCTGGTTCGAGTACCGGCTCAATTCATCGCAGCGACTGATGCGAGGAAGCTGCGCCTACACGCATGGAAACTACATCGTTCCCATCGCGCTGGCCTCGCTTTCCCGCTCCGCGAGCACGCTGCTCGACGCGCATTTTTTCCTCAGCCAGGGGAATCTCGGTGGCGCGCTCGGCATCGCCAAACCGGAGCCGATGTTTGGCGTGACGCCGGCGATGCTCAAGGCCCACGGCTTGACCGATGCGTTCGTCGGCACGCTCGCGACTTGGAAGGAAGTCTGCGCCCGCCTTACCTCGGAGCAGCGTGCGCAGATCAACTCGTCATTTGCTTCTCCAAAGGGCGAGCGGTCCTTCCTTTTCAATCACCATCTCCAGTCGCCCGTGGTGCCGGTCGCTCGCAAAGTGCAGGATCGTTACGAGGTCGTGCCCACTCGAGTTCTGACGCGCAAAGCTGGCGACATCCTTTGGCAGAATGGCCAGGAACACGGCCCGGTTTCGCCGCGGCAATTTTTCCGGACCGGAGAATGCCTCGTCCTCGAAAATCCCGACGCCACGCAGTCAGTGCAATTCATCCTGCACGTTCTGCCAGCCTTCGATTTCAACACGGAAGCCGTTTCCTCCACAGCGGCGCGCACGTCCACCGCAATCGCGAAGACCGCGACGGAGACATTCACCGAAGGCAACAGCACCGGCTCAGCGCAACCGGGCGCGAACGTCGTCGGCAACGTCTTGCTCCAGCCCGCCAGCACGAAAGCGATCCGCGCCGCCGGGCCAACGTCCGCGACCGTGGAAGGCGACGCACTCATTCTCACTGCGAGCAATCCGACCGGCAAAGTGCAACGCGAGGTGCAGCAACTCCCCGCGTGGAGCGTCGATGCCGATCTCTCATCGCGTCGAGGGCTGGGAATTTGGGTCACCGGCGACCGCAGCGGCGCGCTCCTGCTCATCGTGGTCGGGTCACGCGATTACATTGTACCGATTGATTTCGCCGGGCGCCGCTACATCGAAATCCCCAATGGCGAAGTGTCCTGGGCGCGCGGTGATTGGGGCTGGCGCATGGAGACGAAAAGCAACAACTACGGTCACGTCCGGCAGGTGAGAATCGGCTTCGGCCAACTCCCGCCGAACACCACCGCCACCGTGAAGATCGAGCGGTTGACCGCTCTCGGTGAGATACCCGCCTCCTTGCAAAATCCCACGGTGCATGTCGGCAACGGCCAACTCCGGATCCGAGGGGCCGTCCCCAGTGGTCATTTTGTGCGATATGACGGTGACGGCACGGCGACGATCTTTGACGAAAACTGGCGGCAGCAGGGCGAACTCCCCGTCGGAAAAACCAACGCCACAATGCCGCATGGCTCCGTCACCCTCTCATTGAGCACCGAACAGCCACGCCCATGTCCTTGGCTGGATCTGCAAATCCTCACCACAAGCACCGCGATACACGTTGGCAAATAGTCCAACCGGTAGCGACACGTAAGGGTCCGGTTTGCCGAATGCGTCGTTCATCGGCTTCACCGGGACGCCCATCGAAAAGACGGACGCGAACACGCGGGCGGTCTTTGGCGATTACATCAGCATCTACGACATCCAGCGCGCCGTCGCCGACAAGGCCACGGTGCCGATCTATTATGAGAGCCGCATTTCCAAGCTGAGCCTGAACGCCGCCGAACTGCCGGCTGAAACGATGCTGGCCGCGCCAAACCCGTGTCCGAGTGAACCGTTATTTCAAAAATGGTGGAGAGTAGGGGGATCGAACCCCTGACCTCGTCATTGCGAACGACGCGCTCTACCAACTGAGCTAACTCCCCTTTCCTGACTGACGCGACGCGTAATAAAGTCGCGAGCCCACAAATCGTCAAGCTTGTCGGGGGTGCAATTTTTAGGAGGCCATGAAAAACGTCAGCCGAGGGCCGTAATCCGCAGGGCAATCCGAGCGCGCAGGCGCTTCGATTTTGACCGGCGGAGATTCTAATTTACATCCGCAACCATCCGCCTACGTTCCCGGCCCGCGACTGCCTTTTGGTGTAACGGTAGCACAAACGACTCTGACTCGTTTTGTCTAGGTTCGAATCCTAGAGAGGCAACCAATCCCCGCTCACAGCAACCAGTCGGATGCTGATGTTTCCAGCCATGCGCGCATCTCGGGGCTCTTCCACGAGAGCAGTGCGGCGACGATGACCAAGAGCAGCGCGGCGATTTCTCGACGACCAAAGTGGTCGCCTTTCCCGCGACGCCGGATGAAGTTGAGCAGGGCTCCGGTGGGGCAGCCATAGTGGCAGTAGGCCATCGGGACGAAGAGCGAGGCGATGAGCCCGACGGCGGCGATGGTGAGCGTCGCCCAGCCTGCGGTTTTCCACACGTAGGCATCGAACGGCTCCACGTCGGCGAGGTCGGCAGGCAGATGGAGAAACGCCACGACTAGCACGCAGACGAAGGTGAGCGGCGGGAGCCAGCGTAGCCCGGCGGCGACGTCCTTGGGCAACGCGATGCGCCAACGCTTTGGGAGGGCGCGAGCGAGAAGTTCCTGTGCATGGCCGTGAGGGCACACGTACTGGCAATAGAGCGGCGTGCCCGTCGTCCATGGGATGACGAGCGCCATCGCCAGCAGTAGGACGAGCCCCGGCGCGTGCGCCACGCCGTTTTGTGCCCAGCCGACGATGAGAGACTGCGCCAGCAGATCGGCATTCCAAAGCCCGACGTAGCCGATAGCGATGAGTTGGAGAACCACGCGCACCCAGCGCCGCCCATGCGTCCCGCGAAAGGCCAGCCATGTCGCCGCGATGAGGAACGCGATGAGGCCGACGTCGCGCGCTTGGATCCGCCACGGCGACGGCGCTCTAGCGGCGGCGGAGTCGGCGGATTGAAGGCGACGCATGATTCCCTCGGCGATGGCGAGGCTCGTCATGGATGCCCCGCTGACGCCCTCGATTCCCGCATCGGCGGGCGTCTGGCCGGCGACTTGGTCCCACGATTTACCATCCCATGTCCTCATGAAATGGCGGTCGCCTTTAACATCGCCGACGTGGTCCTCCGTGTCTTGGCTGGTGCGGATGCGGACGCCGAGGACGTGCAGCGCAGGGTCGAAAACGAGCAACGTATTCGTCCAGCCGCGATAGCCGATAATGCTGTCGGAAGCGGGCGCGGTTTGCAGGGTGTAGCCGATTTTCGCCCCAGCGGCGTCCAGCACATCCGCCCCATCGCGCTCCGTGGCATCGGGCTTCAAAACCGCAGCGGCGGGCAAGAGCACTCGGACTTCCTCGACGGTGATCGGCCGAAACCCCTCAAATCGAACGCGCACCGCGTGTGAGCGCAGGAGCCACGCGATCGCGACTAAAATGGCGAGGCGGTAGAGCGACAGGATCATCCGCGGATCAGTCCAAGGTCTTCAATCGTAATGGTCGCAGTCATCGGGCGAGTTTTGGCACTGGAACACAAAGACCGCAACCTCGTTGAACGCCGACCAATTTAGTGCCACGTTCCGCTTGCCGAGTAGTGCGCTACCGCACATGGTCCGCGCCCTTTTTCAAAACTATGATCGCACGATACACACTGCCGGAGATGGCCGCCATTTGGACTGACCAACGCAAATACGAGATTTGGCTGGAGATCGAGACGCTCGCTTGCGAGGCGCAGGCGGAGCTGGGCCACATCCCCGCCGAAGACGCGCGGACCATTCGCGAGAAGGGCAAGTTTGTCCTCGCCGAGATCGAGGAAATCGAGCGCCGCACGAACCACGATGTCATCGCCTTTCTGGAGAACGTCGCCAGCTATGTCGGCCCCGCTTGCCGCTGGATGCACCAGGGTATGACGAGCAGCGACGTGCTCGATACCACGCTCGCCGTGCAGACTGCGGAAGCCAGCGACATCATCCTGCAAAACCTCCGCGACCTCCGCGTCGTCATCGCCCGCCGTGCGCGGGAATACGCCATGACGCCGATGATTGGCCGCAGCCACGGCATCCACGCGGAGCCCATCACTTTCGGGCTCAAGCTCGCGCTCATGTATGATGAGTTCACCCGCGCGCTGGAGCGCTTCGAGCAAGTGCAGCCGCGCATCCGCGTCGGGAAATTGAGCGGCGCAGTGGGCACGCACGCGCACCTCGATCCGAAGGTCGAGCAAGTCGTCTGCGAGCGCCTCGGGCTCAAGGCCGCAGTCCTCTCCACCCAAGTCTTGCAGCGCGACCGGCACGCGGAGTTCCACACCGTCCTCGCCGTCATCGCATCGAGCGTGGACCGCTGGGCGACGGAGTTCCGGCACTTGCAAAGGACCGAGGTGTTGGAAGTGGAGGAGTATTTCTCCCCCGGCCAGAAAGGCAGCAGCGCCATGCCGCACAAGCGCAACCCGATCACCGGCGAGAAGCTCAGCGGCCTCGCTCGCCTCGTGCGCAGCAACGCCGTCGCCGCGCTGGAAAACGTCGCCCTTTGGCACGAGCGCGACATCAGCCACAGCTCGGTGGAGCGCGTCATTTTCCCCGACTCGTGCATCCTCATGAACAACATGCTCGTGACGCTCAAGAAGCTCGTGGACCGCCTCATCGTGTATCCGCAGAACATGCAGCGGAACCTCGAAATCACGAAGGGCCTCTACCACTCGCAGACCATCCTATTGAAGCTCACCGAGCGCGGGCTGGAGCGCAAGACCGCCTACGAAGCCGTGCAGCGCGCCGCCATGGCGACGTGGGCGGGCACGCAATCGCTGCAAGAAAACCTCCTCCTCGAAAGCGCCATCACCGACAAAATCCCCCCCGCTGAAATCGCCACGCTCTGCACGCTGGAGCATCACTTCCGCTGGGTGGAGGATACCTTCCAGCGCCTCGGGTTGTAAACCGAGCGCGACATTCTCCGCGCGGGCCGATATGGGGAGCGCATGACGCGCATCTTCTTTCTCTTCTTCATCGCACTGTCGCTCGCGGGTTGCGGGCCCAAGGCCAGCGGCCCGGCTCCGCTCCGCGTGGGCATGGAGCTGAGCACGCCGCCGTTCGAGATGGCCGACTCCTCGGGCAAGCCCGACGGCGTCTCCGTCCGGCTCGCGGAGGCTCTGGCGCAGAAGCTCGGGCGGCCCCTGCAGCTCGAAGTCATCGCCTTCAAGGGGCTGGAGACGGCCCTCAAGACCGGCAAGATCGACGTCATCCTCTCCTCCATGACCGACACGCCGAAGCGCCGCGAGTCCATCGCATTCACCGACGCCTACTGCCGCATCGGGCTCGCGCTTCTCGTGCCTAAAGACTCGCCCATCACCGACGCTGCGGAGCTGAATGCACCGGGGAAAAAGATCGTCGCTCGGCTCGGCACGACTGCCGTGGAGCTGGTGAAGACAAAGCTCCCTCTCGCCGAAGTCGTCCAGCTCGACCAGACCGCCGCCTGCCTCCTCGAAGTCACGCAGCACAAGGCCGACGCCTTCATCTACGACCAGCTCTCCATCCTCAAACTGCAAGCCTCCCAGCCCGACACCACGCGCGCTTTACTCCGCCCGCTGCAAAGCGAAGCGTGGGCGATGGCCCTCACGCAGGAGAACACCGCCCTCCGCGAACAGATCAACAGCTTCCTCCGCGAGTTCCGCGCCAGCGGGGGTTTCGAGCGGCTGGCCACCCAGTACCTCAGCGAGGAAAAGGCGGCGCTCTCCGCCCAGGGCGTGCCGTTCATCTTTGAATGAACAAGCGCACCGCCCTACTCGGCGCGTTCGTCTTTGCGCTCCTCGCTCTTGCGTGCTGGCACATCCTCGCCTCGCTCCGCTACTCGTGGCACTGGGAGAACATGTGGGAGCAACGCGAGATTCTCCTGCGCGGCTGGCTGCTCACCATCGGCATCGCGGCGGCGGCGCTCGTGGGCACGCTCGTGCTGGGGCTGGTGCTTGCAGCGGGGCAGGAAGTGCGCGAGCCCGTCACGCGCACGGTGTGCCGCGTGTATGTGGAGGTCATTCGTGGCACGCCGCTGCTCACGCAACTCCTCCTCGGCTACTACGTCATCGGCGCGGCTTTCCGGTTGGATGATAAAGTGCTCGCGGGCATCCTTCTCCTCGTCTGCTTCGAGGCCGCATACATGGCGGAAATCCTACGCGGCGGCGTCGCCAGCATCGAGAAAGCGCAGTGGGACGCCGCCACCGCGCTCGGCCTCAGCCGTGCGCAGACGTGGCGCTTCATCATCCTCCCGCAAGCCCTCCGCCGTGTGCTACCGGGCATCGCCGGGCAGAGCGCCAGCCTCGTGAAGGACTCCAGCCTGCTCAGCGTCATCGGCGTCGCGGAGTTTGCCAAGCAGACCGACCTCGCCGTCAGCGCCACCAGTTCCCCGCTGGAGGGCTACATCCCGATGGCCCTCGGCTACCTCGCGCTCACCCTCCCACTCAGCGCCATCGCCCGGCGGTGGGAGAAGAAATGGAGGACGCCATGAGGCTCCACATCGACCACCTCTCGCAGACGTACGGCACGCAGCGCGCCCTCGATAATCTGTCCCTTTCCATCGCGGAAAACACACGTTGCCTCGCCCTCATCGGCCCCTCCGGCGGGGGGAAATCGACACTCCTCCGCCATCTCGGCGCGCTCGAAATCCCGGCCACCGGCACCATCACCGTGAACGGCACTCCCCTCCCCCGCGACGAGCCCGCCCTCCGCGTCCTGCGCCGGAGGAACGGCTTCCTTTTCCAAAGCTACAACCTCTTCCCCCACCTCACCGCGCTGGAGAACATCACCCTCCCACTCGTCCAAGTCCACGGCCACACGCCCGACGCCGCCCGCGCTCTTGCCGAGGAACAGCTTGTCCGCTTCGGCCTCCATACCGATGCGGCGAAACGGCCCGTCCAGCTCAGTGGCGGACAGCAACAGCGGGTCGCCCTCATCCGCGCCATCGTAGCAAAACCCGAGCTGCTCTTCCTCGACGAGCCCACCGCCGCCCTCGACCCCGAGATGACCGTGGAAGTGCTGGAGCTGATCCGCGAACTCATCCGCGCCGGGCAGGAAGTCATCCTCTGCACACACGAGATGGGGTTCGCCCGCGCCGTAGCCGATAGCGTCGCCTTCATCGCCGAGGGCAAAGTCCTCGAATGCGCCCCTCCGTCCACCCTCTTCGCATCCCCCCAGCACGAAACCGTACGCCGTTTCCTCAGCAGAGTGCTGGAGTTCCGCTAAACCCGAACGCCGCGATTGACAGCCGAAGGCCCGGTGCATCGCGCCCTCATCTCGCCCAATGGAAGCCCTGCGCCTCGAATCGCTTGCGGGAGTCTGCGGATTTCAGCGCCTCAACGAGACGCCGCGCGGTGTCGGGATACGCCGTCTCTCGCGAGGCGGCGAGGGGCTGCGCAGCGATGGCGCACGGGAGGTCCACGGCGATGGCGGTGAGCTTGTCGCCGGAGCCGACGGCGTTGCTCACGTAGGCGACGACGGCGTCCAGCGAGCCGGTGCGCAGTTGATTGACGAGCAGATCGCCGGTGGGCGATTGCACGGCGATGTTCTTTTGCACGGCGTCATACGTGCCGTCTTGGAGCAGCGTGGTCTTGGTCAAAGCGCCGAGCGCACACTGCTTCTCATGCCCCACGCCGAGGCGCACGCCGGGCTTCCCGAGGTCGCGGAGTGTCTTGATGCGGAAGGGGTTTTCCTTTGGCACGAGGATGACGAGCTGATTGGTGGAAATGTCCTGCGCATCGAGGAAAAGGTCCTTCACGTCCTTCATGAACGAGGTCTCGCAAGCGAAGTATGCGTCGGGCTTTTCCCCCGTCTTCATCTGGCCGACGAGAATGCCGCAGCCGTTATAGACGGTGACAATTTTCACGCCCTCGCGCTGCTGAAAATCAGCGAGCGTCTTCTCGATGGCGGGCCGCAACATCGCTCCTGCGAAGAGCTTCAATTCCGGCGTGAGTGCCCACGCTTCGCGCCCGGTGGGCTTGTAGCCGTGGGCCTTGAAGACTTTCGCGCCACGGTCTGTCGCGGCGAGGAAGCGGGCGAACCGCAGCGCATCCGTGGGGTGCGTACTCACGGCCAGCACGCCAGCGGCGACGTTCGCTTTTGCCGTGGCGAGTTCGGGGAACGGAACGATTTCCAGCTCGGCGTACTGCGAGGCCACGGCGTCGAAGACGATGCCGGCGTCGGCGCTGCCGAGTTTAATGTCGTTGGCGATTTCGTTCACGGTGGGCTTGGTCACGATGGCTTTTTTCAGCAACGGCTCCCACTGCGCGCCAAGTGCTGTGCGAGCGAGTTTCCCCGTGGCTGCGGAGTCCGCGTCGGGCAGGGCGACGCGCACGGCGGGCTGCATCAAGTCGGCAAGCGTGGCGACCTTGAGCGGGTTGCCTTTTCGCACGACGACGACGACATCCATCTGCGCCAGCGGGATGGTCTCAGCGACTTCGGCCTTCGCGAGATAGCTGTCATCGCCGGGGATAAAAAGGTCGCCGCGCTTTGCCGTGACGATGGCAGCGAGGAGCTGTTGCGAGCCGCCAAACTGAAGCTGCACGGGCACTCCCGTCTCCGTTTCAAACTGGCGAGCGAGGTCTTCCACGGGCATCCGCAGCCCAGCCGCACAGTGGACCAAGATGGGCACGGAGTGCGGCTTGCGCGGGCGCAGCCAGCCCAAAATAGAGAGCGCGACGATGCTGAGAAACACCGCATACGAAATCCAAACCATCTGCCGCCGCTTCATACTCCCGCGAGCCCGGCAGCAAGGTTCGCGTCAGCGACATCCACGCCCTCGGGCATCCACAGCCCGCCGAGCGAGTAGTGGCCTTCGGGGTGAAAGTAGAGCGGCATCACCGAGCAATTCGGCACGCCGTAGCCGTGGATGAATTGGAAGAAGCGCTTCATCGCCGTGCGGTCCAAAACCGCCGGGCGCGACAAAACGAGCCACGCCGCCGCGCTCATAAACTGGCCGTGGCTGAAGACGAAAATCCGCCGCTCCTTTCGCTGCGACAGCCCGGCCAACGCCTGCCGCACGCGCTCGATGAAGACCACGAACGACTCCGCCTCCTCCTCCGCGTGCTCGGGGTCGCAGCGGTCCCAGTATTCCACCGAGAACGCGCGGCGCTCGTCTTGCGTGGTGCCGACGCATTTCGCCGGGGCCAGATACTGCACCTCCTGCACGGGCCATTCTTCCACGGGGACATGTGCGAAGCGGGCCATCGCGGGCTCCGCAGTCTGCCGAGCGCGGACGTAGGGCGAGTGGATGATCAACTCCGGCTCGATGGGCAGCACGCGCCCGACTTGCTCGGCCTGCCGAAAGCCAAGGTCCGTGAGCGCGTAGCCGGATGCCTCCACGGTGCGCGCGCCCGCGTTGGCGACGCTCTCGCCGTGGCGGATGAACCAGACTTCGCGTGGCTTGGAGTGCGTCATTTCTTTTCCTCCAGCTTCTCGAATTTCCCCGCGATGACCGACATGACGATGCCCGTCGCCACGAGTCCGCCGGCAAGCAACCATCGGGCGAAGAGGTATTTCTGGTAGTTCGACGCCGGGTCTTCCCGACGATGCTCCACCGTCGTATCGCCGCGCAGTGACGTGGCGACGCCGGTGCGCATCGTCTGGATGGCCGTCCATACATAGAAGGCCGCTCCGGCGTAGCAAAACATCGCGTAGAGTCTCACGCTAGATCAGGCCGAGCTTCATTTTCCCCGCCTCGGAAATCATCGTCTGACTCCACGCCGGGTCCCACACGAGGTCCACGCTGGCGTCGCCGACACCGGGGAGGCTCATGATTTTTGCACGCGCTTCGGCGGCAATCGTCGGGCCCATGCCGCAGCCGGGCGCGGTGAGCGTCATCTTCACCAGCACTTTCGCGGGCTCGGATTCCACCTGCTCGATGGCGCAATCATACACCAGCCCAAGGTCCACGATGTTCACGGGAATCTCCGGGTCGTAGCACGTCTTGAGCTGCTCCCAAACGGCCTGCTCGTCCACTTTCGGTGAGGGGCCGCTGGCGGCAACAGGCGCCTCTTTGATGGATGCCACGAGCCCAAGGGCGTCGGCATTTTCATCCGTGATTCGCGCCAGCCCTCCAAAGCCTTCGAGCAGCGAAATCGTGTAGCTGCCGCCGAGCGCCTGCATGACTTGGACGCGGCTGCCGGCTGCGAGTGTAAATGTTTCGCCGCTCGGGATGCGGATCGCCTCGCATTCGCGGGTCAGTATTTTTTCAGTGTTCTCCATGCGGCTACTTATCAGGAGAAATGCCCGCGCCGTCCAGCAAAGGAACGCCGCCTGTCGGTTTACAGCCGCTTCCAAGGCCACCGCATTCTTCCAAGCCTCTGCGCCCTAGCCTGCGTCATCGGCGAGCCAAGGCTGCTGCGAGTGGAGAATTTCGGGTAGAAAAACTTACCCGGTCATCGGTTTCGGATGCCGTCCACGAAAGGTTTCCTCCTGCCGGATTGCGACGATCACCGGGCGGTTCATTTGCAGGGTTTCCACAAGCGCGAGCCCCAGCTCCGTAGTCCCGCGCAGCAGCGCACCCTCCCAGCGAAAATGATCCGCCCACTCTTGCAAGCGCGGATTGAAGATCGGCACATCGCGGTCGATATTCGGCACTTTCACAAATTGCCGGGCACCTTTGCGGAGCGAGCAAGATACACAGGCCAGAGCCAGATTTCCTTCCTCCGTCGCACCGCCAGCGGAGGCCGGGATGATGTGGTCGATATGAAATTGAGCCTCCTGCCCAGCTTGCGCCAGTTGGCAATACTCACATCGCCCCTCAGCCCGTTTCACGACGAACCGGCGAAGTGTTTCCGGGATACTCATGCGCTACGCCGCAGACGCCACGAGCCGTTCCGAGCGCATTCGCAGGAGCGAAAAAAGCTCCGTCATTTCCACCAGTTCCTCAGCCTCCGTCCGCTCTGCATCCGTGAGGACTTGCCCACGGTCCTGCTGGTCGAGCAGCGATTGGAGACGACTTTGGTGCATCGGCGGCAAGTGAAGCCGAGCAAGGTCTTCGGGGAGTTCGAGAGCAAATTGGACAGGTTTTGACATCGGTGAGTGTGGGTTCACGTTATCTCTGGCAAGGGACGTGTCGAGGGGGAATCCCGGCGCGTTTTGAGCACCGAGCGATCCAAGATTAGGTCCAGTTTCAGCGGCCTCCGTAATCGCGTTACAACGCCATCGCGGCCATCAGGCTGTTAAATTAGGTGCTTCCTTATTGCAGCTCGTGATTCAGCACACTCAGGCAGTAAAGCGCCGCCGTTTCCGTCCGCAAAATGATCGACCCCAGCGTGAGCGCACGGCAGCCGTGGCTTTTTGCCAGCGCGATCTCCGCAGGGGTGAAGTCCCCCTCCGGCCCCACTAAGATCAGCACGCTCTTCGGACGCCCGCCAAACTCCGCCAGCCGCTCTTTCAGCGAGCGCGCATCCGCTTGCAGCGAGGCGATCAGCATCAGGTCATACTTCGCCCCGCTCTCGAAGAACGCCTTCGGAGTCCGCGCGGGATGCACCCGTGGCACCCAGTTCTGTCCGCACTGTTTGCACGCCTCCACCACGGTGCGCTGCCATTTGTGCTGCTTGCGCTCGTGCTCCGCCTCCGTGCCTCGCACCACCGTGCGCTCGCTGAGCAGCGGGACGATTTCCGCCGCTCCTAGCTCGGTCGCTTTCTCCAGGATCAGCTCCATGTTTTTCCCCTTCGGGATCGCCTGCCCCAGCGTCACCCGACACGCAAGCGGTGGCGCTTTATGCACGGATAAACGGCGCAGTTCCACGCCCTGACGCCCCACTTTCGCAAACTCCACCTCCGCCTCCGACCCCTCGCCATTAAACACCGTCGCCCGGTCCCCTTCCTTCATCCGCAGCACATCCACTGCGTGATGCGCCTCGGCACTATCGAGCGCAAGACGGTCGGGATTCCAAGCAAACGGCGGGATGTAAAAACGTGGCATCTCCGGCTACTTCAGCGTGTTCAGATATTTCAGGCTCTGCGGGATTTGCGTCACCGCCTCGGGATGCTCGTCTTCGATAAAGTAATGCTTCACCCCGCTCGCCGCCGCCGCTTTCAGGATCGCGGGCCAGTCCATCCGCCCCGTCCCCGCCGCCACGCCTTCCTTCACATCCGTATGCCCCGTGAAAACGCCCACTCGCGCCGTTTTCGCCATATCCTTGATGTGCATGAGCTGCCAGCGGCCCGGATATTTCGCCAGATACTTCACCGGGTCCGCGCCGGGATGCACGACCCAGAAAACATCCATCTCATACGCCACAAACTCCGGCTTTGTCTTCTCCATGAGCACATCCATGAACGTCTTCTCCGAGCCCTCCGCCACCGGCTTAAACTCATACCCGTGGCAGTGATACATGAACTTGAGCCCGTGCTTCGCGAGCGCCTCGCCCCACGTATTGAAATCAGCCGCCGCCTTCTCCGCCGCCGCCATATTGAACTCCGCCACCGTATGAGGAATCCACGCCACGCCGACATACTCCAGCCCGAGCGCCTTCGCCGAAGCCACCACCGCAGCGCTATCCTTTTGAAACATATCGTATCCAAAGTGCCCACTCACCGCCTTGATTCCGCGCTCATCCAGCAACTTTCGCAGCTCCGTCGGAGCCGGGGACGGCGTATTGTAAGTCTCCACACTCTTCACCCCGAACGCCTTCACCTGATCGAGAGCCCCCGCCGCGTCCTTCTTAAAAATATCCCGCAAACTGTAAAGTTGCAGCCCGGCATCCCCGGAAAAATCCCCAGCAAACGACGTGGTGGCACAAGCGAGCAGCGAAAAAATGAAGCGTTTCATCGCGCGCACGATGTCGCCCCTGCCCCAAACAGGGCAAGCCCCTTTCTCCAATAATCCTCCCTCCCCACGATTCGGAGTGCGCACCCTCCCTCGCGTTTGGTATCTGCGCCCGCACATGCACCGTTTGACTACATTTTTGGACTACCTCCTCTGGCCCGGCATCCTCGCCGCCGGGCTCATCGCCATGCACTTCGGCATCGCACAAGGACGCGGCCCGCAGACGTTTAACATCGCCTACCTCTCCATAGCCGCCGCGCTTTTCGCCCTCGAACGCTTCCGCCCCCACGAGCGCAAGTGGCTCGCCGACGATGGCCAGATGCTGCCCGACCTCGCCCACACCCTCGTCACCAAAGTCATGGTCAAAGTCGTCATCGTTTCCCTCACCTTCGTCGGCATTGATAACCAACTCGGCGACAAGCCCAGCACCGGCATCTGGCCTGCCCACTGGCCCATGTCCGCGCAAGTCGTCCTCGGCCTCATCGTCGCCGAATTTGGCCTCTACTGGGCCCACCGCATCGCCCACGAATGGATGCCGCTGTGGCGCTTTCACGCCGTCCACCACAGCTCAAAGAGGCTCTGGTTCTTTAACACCGGGCGCTTTCACATCGTGGATACGATAAAGAGCATGGTCTTCGGCACCCCGCTCGTCGTCCTCGCAGGAGCCCCCGGCGATGTCCTCCTCTGGGGCGCGGCCATCACCGCCTTCATCGGCATCCTCACCCACTGCAACGTGCAGATGCGCTTCGGCTGGCTGAACTACATTTTCAACACCCCCGGCCTCCACCGCTGGCACCACTCGATGGACCTTCGCGAAGGCAACAAAAACTACGGCGAAAACCTCGTCCTCTGGGACCTCATCTTCCGCACTTACTTCAACGACCCCACCCGCCGCCCGCCCGCCGAGATCGGCATCCGCGAAGCCATGCCCGAGAAGTTCCTCGGCCAAATCGCCGCGCCCTTCCGTTGGAAAAAATACCAACAAGAAGCCGCCAAGCAACCGAGCCCGAAGTGAGCGTCGGGCACGACGTCATTACTGCGTCCCCAACTCCACCCGCTCCTTCACCTTCCCCGCGTCCACATCCACGTTGAGCAACGAATAGACGAATTTCTCCGCGCCAAACTCGGAATGGTGGAAGACGAACGGATGCACCCAGCCATTCTTCGGCGCGAGCGCTTGGGTCATGCTGTTTGTATCCCATTTTTCAACGTGGGGCTTCCCCTGCGCGGTGAGCATCGCGAAGGTCTTGGCAAAGTGTTCGGTCTGCGAGTTCGCATCGTTCACGAATACGAGCGGGCCGTTCGCCTTCACGTTGCGGATGACGTGGCCATTGGCTCGCACGACGCTTTCCGTCCGCACGCCGCGCAGTTTCACAGCGGGGGCGTTTGCGGAGAGATTCACATCAATCGTGCAGTCCTCAAAAATCTGCGGGCTGCCGGCGTATCCGCCAGCGATGCGCTTTTTCTTGGTGGTGATCGTGTTGTGCGTGAATGCGCTCAGCTCCGTGATGCCCATCTCCACGGCGAATTCCTGCTCGTTGCCGCACTCGATGAAGTTGCACTGGTCCACCCAAACTTCCCACGGGCGGTAGCCGATTTCGACGTTGCCGCCAAATGTGTCCACGCCCGGTCCGCTGATGTTTTCGAAGTGCGAGCCGACGATCATCCCGTGGATGAGGTTGTTGAACTTCACGGCGATGCCCGCTTTTTTCTGACCGCGAAACTCGCTGTGAAGGACGAGCCATTTGTCGAGCATCGAGCCGTTCATGCAGATGCCGTAGTCGCCGGTGTTCTCGAATTTCAAATCGACGTATTTATTCTGGTCGTGCTCAGCACCGCCCATGACGCCGGGGTCGTCGTTGCCGACGAGCATCCCGGCGAGCGTCTGGTTGCGAAACGTGAGCGCGTAGAAGTTCTCGCCCGCGATGTAGGCCTTCTTCGTCGATGCGCCGTCGCCGTAGTGGTGGTCGGCCCCGGTGAGCGCGAGACCCACGCTGCCACCCTCAAACGCCAACTGTGCGATGGTGGTGCGCTCCTGCATTTTCACGAGATGAATGGGCGCGTCGGTCTTCAGCACCGACTTATCGCCCGTACCCCAGAAGCCGCTGATGCCGCCGAGTAAGTAGAGCGGTTGCCGCAACAGGAACGTCCCCGCCGGGATTTCCAGCCTGATGTTTCCGCCCCGCCCGGCACGCTCGGCGAGTTGCAACTGCGCCTCCAGCTCAGTCTTCTTCGCGTTATCCTTTGCACGCTTTGCTTCCTCGATGGCCTTTCCCAGCTCCTTCGCGCTCGCCTCGGCTGCGGCTTTGGCTTCGGTGCGACGCGCGGCGATGCGCTTCATCACATCGCCGATTTTCGCCCGCTGCGCTTTGAATTCATCCGTCTCCCTCGCGGCCTTCAGCTTCTCCTCCACGCCGCCGTGCATGGTCCAGATCGCTTTGTCCGCAGCGTCCGCTTCATCGAGCAGCTTTTGCAAATCCGCACGCGACATTCCGTACATCAGCTTCGCAAACGCGTCATCGCTCGGCTTCTTGCCCGTCGGGTCTGCCCCGGCTGCGATCAATGCCCTGCCAAAGTCCGGCTGTTGCGTAAAGGCCACAGGCCGCCGTGTGCGCGGAGCATCCGTGGGCGGCACATCCGGTGGCGCCGGAACCTTCTGCCGTTTCGCACCATCGCGGAGGGGCTTTGTATAGTCATCCTCGCCCCACATAAATGTGTCCTCGTCCGTCGCGTTCATGTCCATCTCGCCGGGACAGTTGATGTGACGCCCGGTTTTGATCTTCGCGATGAGCTGCTCCACGCTCTCGTGCGGCTGCGGCTCCGGCGCACTGAACGCCTGCTTCTTCTTCTCCGCGTCAGCCTTCTTTTTCTCCCAATCCTTTTTCAGGAACGCCGCCCGCTTGTCGTAAATCGACTGAGCCCGCGCCTTCACGTCGAAGCCCGCCAGCCACTCCGGCGTCGGCCTGTTGTAGTATGGCGTCACCGCGAACCGCAGCGCGGTCTCCGTACCTTTATGCCCGTATTGCGAGCAGATCGCCCACAGTTGCAGCGCGGGGTCGCTATTCCAAAGGGAGACCTCGTTCGAGTTGCTCCACGTCCGCATCGCGTAGAGCACGTTGCCGCGTCCGCCCTCGATCGTGATGTCGCGGTTCGCGTCCGCATTGCGGGAGTCGCCGCTGTTGCTGCCAAACCCATTGATCCCCCGCAGCCCGAGCAGCGTGTTCTCACAATTCTTCAGCCAATAAACACCCGGCCCCTGCGCACTGCCGCGCTCCGTGCTGCCCTGCATCATCGTCAATCCCTTCGCGTTTTCGATCACTACGCCCGGCCCCGGATTCCCGTAGTTCGTCTCGACCATGTGATAGATGCGCGTGCCCGCCCCGCCGCCTTTCAGGTCGAAGTGCATCTGCGCCCCGCGCTTCACCCAATCCGTCTTGCCGCCGTCCGTCCAATGGGCGTTGTAGTCACGAAAGGGCCAGTTGATCCCAAACCAAAGGAACAGCGAATCATCCACCCGAGCCTCCGCCGTGACGACGTGGTCGCCGAACGCATTATCCCCCGCGATCCACGCACAGTTCTTCACATCCGCCTTGATGCGAATGCCACCGCTGCAAAACAGCGCGAGGTAGTCCGACATCGGCGCAAGCTTGTCGCCAAACAACGCGCCGTCTTTGAACGCCCAATCCTTCGCAGCGAACTGCCGGTCAGGCCGGTGCGGGTCGAGCTTTGTCAAAGCGCGCGGAACTCCCGCCTCAACGACCTGATTGAGCTGCGAAAACATCAGCGAAATCCCGTGTTGCCCGCTGCCAAGAATCACCGTCCCCTCGCGACCGCCGGAAATCTGCACGCCATCCGCGACGCTCCGAAAATCGAGCGTTCCACAAGCAACAGTGCCGAGGTCGAGCGCGCCGCCCACGTCGAGCGAACGCGCCATATCAGTGAGTGCAGCCGACACGGTGGAGCGGGGTTCAAGCGCCCAATGCTCGCCAAACCTCTCGTGCAATCCACGCTCGGCGGAGATGAAAGTGGCGCCGTGCAGAGCGGCTGGAATGATGAGTAACGTGAGGATTCGGTTTTGCGTGTTCATGGTCGAGTTGGTGGTGCGGCAGGACGTAGTGCCGTAAGGTTGTGCTCTGAATATGCCGGGCCTCAACGGAACGAACGCGAAATCGCTCCCTCACGACCAACATTACTCGTCTGTCGCTCCTGACGCTTTCACTCCACCGCCCGCACGCCACGAACAGAAAGATGCTCCGAGTAACCAACCACGCGCGAGCCAAACCGCCGCGCTCCTGCGATATCGGGTGAGATTAAAAGTGGAAACGAAGAGCGGGCTACGATGCGCGAAAGCATGACAGGTTGGAAAGCTGCCTTACTTTGCAGGCCCCCTTTTTATCACGCCCCATCGTCATTTCACTTCTTTTTCCCGCCGCTCGCAACAACCTCTGGAGGGTAGGCGGTCAGTCCAAATCGGACTTCGATATCGGCGGTTGGAGCGAGCGTTTTCAGTCCGAGAGTCGATGCTTTAACTGTGAACTTTCCGTCGAGCATCAGCGCGGCGTTCTTCTCGTCGCCCTTGCCGTCATGCACGCGGAATGAAGTGAGCGCTTTCACGGGCAGTTTGCGCCCTGCGAGTTCTAGGGTGCCGATCAGCTCGGCTGTGGTGGCAGGCTTGTTTTTGTCCTTCCCACCTGCGACGGCAGCCATAAGCGGGCCGATTCCGGTGACAGTGAGAATGACGGCGGGCGGCTTTTCCGGCGGGCAAAGTTCGCCGATGACGCGCCTACTTTGATCTCCACGCTCCTGCGTCATCTTATCGCAGACGAGCGTGAAACTCGCGGACGGTTTCGTCGGATTGAGGTCGATGACTCCGCCATCACCGCCGGGCTTCCCGTAGAAGAAATTGGGCCATTTCGCTCCGGTGGAATCGCGAAACTCGATGTCTGCGGTGACGTATTTCGGAAAAGCCGCAGTGGCTGTGAAACTCGTCGCGACTTCCTGCGCGTGGGCAGCGAGCGAGAGTGCGATGAGCAGCGTAAACGAAGAGCGGATTTTCATCGGATAATTACTTGGAAAGGTCGAGTAAGAGCGCGTAGCCGTCGGTCCCGCCGCCCCCGAATTTCGGCTGCCGAGCGTTGATGGAGGGCGGCGGGCTTTGATCGTAGCCGTCGTTTTTCTCCGCCGCGCTGCCGAGGAAAAGCGCGACGGACTTTCCGTTCAGTTTGCCCGAAACGATGCCCCAGCGGGCGTGGTCGGCTGAGCTGTCATCCACGATGGTCTGGGCGCACCCAGGCATCGCAGAACTGAAGCGCAACGCAGTGGCATCGCTGTTCAGCACGGCTACAAATTCCCCGCCCGGCTCGCCGCCGCCGATTGCGTCACCCGTCTGGATGAGCCCGTGCGACGACCCACCCGCGAAGCACATCGAACCATCGGCCGCAGATGCGAGCGTGTGAATGCGCGCGCTGTTCGGTTTGTTTTTGTCCTTCATGTAAGCCATCCACGGCGTGCCTCCGATGACCTTCCAAGTCTTCGTGTCCACCTTCACCACGTAAGCGAGGCTGAGCACTCCCGCGCCCCACGCGCTGAAGCCGAGGCCGTTCATCTTTGCGTTTGCGCGGATGTCCATCGGCTCGCGCAATGCGACGCTGTTTCCGCCATCGGACCACGCGTGAAAAAGGAGGTTTCCTTGCGTGTCATACGTCACGCCGCGGATTGCAGTGTCGGAGACGAGTCGCAGATTGTTGAGTCCGACAAACGGCCCGCCCCAGTCGTAGAGCTGATAAAGCAGCGCTCCATCGGACTTGTGGATATTGAGCGTCGGGCAGCGCCACGGCTCGCGGCCCGTGGACCAGTGATGCTCGCCGCCGCGCGCGATGGTCCCGTCCACGGGATTCACGGCTGCGAATCCACCCGCGCCGCCGGGAATCGGCATCGTGGAAAGCAGCTTACCCGTCGCATCGATCACGCGGAAATCCGGCCCGCGAAAATGCAACTGCCCCACTGCATCCAGCGACAGTGCCGGCGCATCGGATGCGCCTTTGAGGTGCCGCACCCACACGACCTTTGCTGCATCGGGAGTGAGCCGGGCGATGTAGCTGTGCGTGCATCCGTCACGTTTCGAGTCTTCCGCAGGCACAGGCAACTCCTGCACATCGCCGCCGAGCATGGCGATCCCGTCCGTGGCCGGGCCGCAGATGAAAATGTTCCCCGCCGCATCCACCGCAGCTCCCGTGAGGCCGCCGGATTTCCAAGCGAGCCGCGTCACTGACTTAATGGATTTCAAATCCCCTGACATCCGGGCGATGAACGCCGTCGCGTTGCCATGATTCCAGCCAAACGGCTCCAGCTTCGGTTTTCCTTCCTTGTCCACTTCCGGGTTGCCCTTCTTGTCCTTCTTCGGCGTCTGCTCCGGCGGCGTGATCGCCACATCTTTACCGAGCACCGTTTCTTTCCCTCCGAGATCCAGCACCGGTCCTAGCGTCACGCCTGCGAGCACGATCGTGCCATCCGCCTGAAACCCTCCGCCAGCAAGCCACTCCGTGCCCGCGCCACCGAATAAACCGGCAGAGAGCACTCGCACTGGCTCGGCGGGTGTCACGTTCTTTTTGGTGAACTCGTCGAAGCGGGTGTCCGCAAGCGCGCTGCTTAGAGCGGCCAGCAACAAGGTGCCAGCGAACATCGGGAGTTTTCGGTTAAGTTTCTTCAAGTGGTGCAGGTTGGTTTTCTATTCTGGAGGGACGGCGACCTTCTCTTGCCCTGGCTCGAACATCAAGTTGTTGTCGCCGCCACCATCGGTACAACGATCGGCGGCCATCGCCGCGAGGCCGCCAGATGCATCGAGGTCCACCATCGAGCCCTATTTTGGAAGGACCGCATCTCTAGCCGCGTCGGACTCTGCGAGTAACACGAGAAACGCCTCCGCAGCGTGCCAGGTATGGGGCGGGGAGATTTTCTTCTCGGCGAAAATCGGGGCGATGATTCTCAGTCCGCCGTAGTTCGCCTCGCTGGCGTTCTTCTCCCACGTCAGCGGGTAGTCGCGATTGCTGAGCGGACTCTTTTTCGTGCCGTGAAAATGGTCGCACGCCCAGCCGAGATACGGATACGGGCCGCGGTCGTTGCTGTCTTTTCCGGCAACGTGCTGGTCCTTGTAGTCCATCCAGAACAGCGCGCCGTAGCTGTCCGCGACTTTCGGAATGATGTAAGGGTCGGGCAGACCGAGCGAGCGCAGGCCGTATTTCAGCCACTTGGTTTGATACACGGGATGGTCGGCGAAGTCGGAGCGGCCGAGGATGTATTTTCCCGTGGCATCGGTCTTCTCAAATCGCGGAACTTCCGCGAGCACCTTCGCGACGAGCGGATGATTTTTGTCGCCCACGAGCGAGACGAGGAAGAGCGCCTGCCCGAGGTTGTCCGCCTCGGTCTCGCCTTTGTTGTTTTTGTCGAATGGCTCGCGCAGGCCGAGAATCCATGGCTTGAGCAAGTCGAGGTTACCAGTCTCCCTGAGCGCCAGCGCCACCATCGCGCTGTCGCGATACCACGGCTTTTCATAGACGAAGAAATTCGGCACCGGCCCGGCCTCGACGATGTTCACGAGCAATTCCTGATGCAGCACGCGCAGCACGCGCGGGAACTTTTTCCCGGCAAAGTCCATAAGCTTCACCGGCGACTTCGTTCCCTCGACTGCTGTGCGCTTTCCATCCTGCTCCAGCCACACCGCCTCGGAATCCTCGCGCAGCGTAATAACCGCGCCATCCTCCGTCTCCAGCGTGACCGCGTAGTCCGGCGGCACGATGATTTCCTTCCGCACCTTCCACCGCAGCAATTCGCTCCCAGATTTCGCGTCGAAAAGAATGCCGTCGCGATAAAGCAGCTTCGCCCGCGCGCCCATGCCGAAGAGAAAGAACTTCACGTCCGGCACATCGTAGCTCCCGCCATGCGCCGTGCGGCAAGCGGCCAGCTCGGCACGGTACCTCACGAGCGTTTCCTCGGGTGAATCCGCAGCGATGAGCGGATGAGCCAAGCAGAGGGACAGGACGATGGTGAGGATGGATTTCATGGCGCTTGAGTTCGCACGTCGCAATCACCGTTCGCTCATTCTCTGGATGCGCTCCTCGGGCGGGAGCTTGACGTTTGGCCAGTTCGGCGGGCGTAGGCGGATGATGGCGCCGGGGCGGTAGCCTTCGAGCAGTTCGCGGAATTTGAGGCGCAGTTGCAGGCCGCTGCTGCCGGGCGGGGGCGCGGGAAGGTCTTTCAGTTCGACGAGGTCGCCGTCCTTTTTGTCGTGGTGATGCCACCAGGTGCGCAGCGTCGGTTCGGCGGCGGCGGCGGCGAAGTGCTTTGCTTTTCGCACGTCGTCGTAGAGGGCGGCGTCTTTGCCGCCGAAGAGTGTGAGCGTGACGATGCCGCTGCCGCCGGGTTCGTGCGCGACGTGGTCCACCCAGCCGGGAAGCCACCGGTGCTGCTCGTGGCGGATGTGCTGGCGGCGCTGGCGCTCGGTGGCGAGCGCGCGGGCTTCGTCGTCGAGCCACACGTCGGCGATGTGCATCTGGCCGTTCTGCCAGTCGGGTGCCCATGTGAAATTGCACTGCACCGTCTGCTCCGGCGCGAGGTCTTCGAGTTCGGCGGCGGCGCGGCCTTTCCACACACGCGTCGAGCGGTCGAGGGTGAAGACGGTGTCTTTTGCGGACGCCGGGTCTTTGGCGGTGAGGCGGCTTTTGGCGATGTCCACGGACTGGATTTTCCACGCGCGTTTTTGGCGCTGTTGAAAAGTGAAGTCGTCTTCGAGCAGCAGCGCGTGCGTTTGCTGCGCGCGGCTTTTCGCGGGTTTCGGGATGCTCGTGTCGCCGTCGGGCGGCAGCAAAAACTGACCGTGCAGGTGCGTGCCGATGGGGATGTCGCGCAGTTCCGCAGGTGAACCGTGAAACCAAATCGCGCCGAAGGGCAACATGGCAAACTGATGTGACGGTGCGCTGTGGTAGGTGTCCTCGGAACCGTCGCCATCGAGCCGTAGCGCGCCGCGACGGTTGATGTGGTCAACGGAGACGAGTTCGCCGGCAAGCCGCTTCCCCGCATCCGCCGGAGGAAATTGTCCCGGCTTGGGAACGTGGTTTTCATCGGCGGCATGAAGGCGCGAAGCCGAAACGAAAACGGCAAAAGCCAGGCCGCAGAAATGCGCCACGCTCACGCCCCCACCTCCGTCATCACCCCGAGCGAGTCGCCGAATTTCTCCGTCTTCACATCCATCTTCTGCGCCATCGTGAGCAGCAGATTGCTGAGGCGGGCTTTCTCATTCACCGGCTTGTGGTGGATGCCGGAGTGCTTGTCGTAGCCTTGAAAATCCTTGGTGGCGTTGAAGTCCACATGCGTGCCGTGTTTCAGCCCCAGCTTGCCGCCGCCGGTGAGGATGAGCGGGAGGCTGGCGTTGCCGTGGCTGTGACCGTAGGCCATGCCGCTGCCGTAGAGTGACATCGTCGTATCGAGCAGCGTGCCGTCGCCGTCGGGCGTGGCGCGCAGGCGGTCGAGGAAGTAGGCGAACTGCGCGATATTGAACGCGTCGCTCTCCGCGAGTTCGCGCATCCGGTCCACATGGCCGTTGTGGTGCGAGAGCGAGTGGCGGTCCTGCCGAATGCCTATTTCGGGAATGGCGGGGCCTTGGCCCTCATTGCCCGTGACGAACGTGGCCACTCGCGTCATGTCCGTCTGGAGCGCGAGCACGATGATGTCATACGTCGTGCGCAGATAGTCGCCGAGCATCTGGAGGGAAATGTCGCGGTTGAGTTTCGCTGCGACGGCTGGCTCGATTTTCGGGCGCGGCGTGTCGAGCCACTGGTCGGCGCGTTCGGTGCGGACTTCGACTTCGCGCACGGCGGTGAGGTATTGCTGCAGCCGCCCGCGGTCTTCGTTGCCGAGCTGGCTATCGAGTGCGCGGGCTTCATCCAGCAGCGCATCGAGGATGCTGCCGCGCCGGTGCAGCTTGCGCCGCTGCGAGGCCATGCCGCCTTTCGGATCTTCAAAGAGTTCGCGAAACGCGACGCCGGGATTCGACTGCGCGGGGAGTTGGATGCCGTCCGCACTCCACGCCAGCGAGCCGCCTTGATTGCTGAGTTCGAGCGAGGAAAAGCGAGTCAGCGGAGCCGTGACCTGCGCCATGAGCTGGTCCACGGAAATGGTGTTCCGGTCCGACTGGCCGAGCCGCCCGCCGGTGAGCCAGATTTTCTGGCAGTTGTGATGGTGGCCGAGTCCGTGCGGATGATGCAGCCCGCTGATAGGCGTGATGACATCGCGATGTTTCTCCAGCGAAGCCAGCGGCTGCGAAAGCTGGTAGCCAGCGCCCGCCTCCTTGATTTGATACGCCGCCGTGTTCACGCCATTCGGCAGGTAAATGAAAACGCTGCGCCGCGGCTGGGCGGCTTTGGTCGCCGCGCGCAGCGGCCTCATGCAATCGAGCATCGGCAGCGCGAGCGAGATGCCGGCGGCGCGGAGAAAGTGGCGGCGGCTGAGGAGCCAGTTTTGTCCTTGGATGTTCATAGTGGTTTGGAAAGTTCAGCGTTTTTGAAAAAGTGGCGACATCACGAGTTGCTCGATGACATCGCGCAGACGGTGGCCGCCGGGTTTGGTCGCTGCGGCGATGACTGTGAGTTGCGCCCGGTCATCCAGCGTCATCACGCGGCGCAGCGCGAAGGTCGCGAGCTGCTCGACGAAGGCTTCGGCGAAACGGTCCACGTCCTGCGCCATGATTTTCTTGAACTCATCTGGCCCGTTGTAGGCCCGTCCGTCGGGCATCGTGCCGCTCGCGTTCACCGGCGGATTGCCGCCCTTGCCCGTGGCCACGCGCTCCTCGGTGCGCCACTGGCCGACGGCGTCGTAGTGCTCGAACGCAAAACCGAGCGGGTCAATTTTCCGATGGCACGAGGCGCAGGTCGCGTGCGTCGCGTGCGCTTCGAGCTGCATCCGCACCGTGGCCTTCGGCTTGTCGGAAGGCGTCGGCTCCAGCGGCTCCACATTGGGCGGCGGCGGCGGTGGCGTTTTGCCAAAGATGGCCTCGCTCACCCACACGCCGCGATGCACGGGCCGGTGCCGCGTGCCGTCGGAGGTGAGCATCAGCACCGAGGCGTGTGTGAGCAGCCCGCCGCGATGGTCTTCCGGTCGCAACGCCACACGCTGAAACCCCGAGGCCCCCAGCGGCGGCAGCTTGTAAAACGCCGCGAGCCGCGGATTCACCATCGTCCAGTCGGAGAACAGAAACCCCCGCAGCGGCAGATTCTTCGCGAACATCTCGGTGAAAAATCCCGTCGTTTCCAGCACCATGCTTTTCTCCAGCCACAGGTCGTAGTCGGGATAAAGTTTCGGGTCCGGCGGGAACATGCCGACCTTGTGCAGTTGCAGCCACTGGCGCGGAAACGCCTCGGTGAAGCGCGCGATTTTCGCATCGCCCAACATCCGCCGCACGTGCTCGCGCAATACCTCCGGCTGCCGCAGCGTGCCCGCCTGCGCGGCGGAAAACAGCGCCTCATCCGGCATCGAACCCCACAGAAAATACGAAAGCCGCGACGCCAGTTCCCAATCATTCAGCACATCGCGCCGCTCCGTCGGCGAGCCTTCCACGAGGTAGTAGAAATTCTTCGACGTGATCACGCCCACCATCGCCGCGCGATAAGCCGTCGCGAACTTCTCGCCCGCCGCCAGCTCGCGCTCCACGACTGCCACATAACGCTCCACTTCCGCATCCGACGCAGGCCGACGCCACGCCAGTCCGGCGAACTTTTTCAAACACGCCCGTGCCTCCGCGAGGTCGTCCTTCACCGGCACCAGCCCCTCGCGCTTTTTCAAATCCGCCTCGCTCGTCAGGGGCCCCTCCCACTCGACGGAATGGACAATCAGCGCCGGATAAATCGCCTGCCCTTCGTCATCGAAAAGTTTGTAGCCCGTCGGATTCAGCCGCCGCGTTTCCCGCGAGTGCGTGAAGACGCTGCCGCCGCCATTCAGCACATTGAGCGTGTGATTGCCCTCCTTGTTGAACGCGCCCGACAGCTCGTTCACGAAGTCGAGTTCCGCCGGCATTTCGAGGAACGTCTCGAACTCGACGACCACCGGCTTGTCCTCCGGCGCGATGATGTCCTCGTCGCAAACCGACCGCTTCAGCTTCGTGTGCCAGACCGACAAATGCGGTGTCCGCCCATCCAGCCCCGGCAGCCCGCTCAGCCGGACCCGCGCGCGATACATCCCCGACTCCCGCAATTGCCCCGACCAGTAGCCGCGAAACGCGGCCAGCGACCCGCCCGGCCAAATCACCGCCCGCACTTTGTCCGCGATGCCCAGTTCCTCGAACCGCTTTCGCTCGCTGCGATGCCGCATCTCGACCGCATCCACGCCAACTTTCGCCGCCACCACCGGCTTCGCGGGAAACGCCCGCTCCAGCACGGTCTCCGCCGCTTTGAAATACCGGTCCACATGCGACGGCGAGAGCGACAGCATCGCGCCGATGCGCTCGAAACCATGCCAGCGCGGGTCCTCGTTGAACGCCCCCGGCAAATTCACATCGAACGTCACCCCGAGCAGGTCTTGGACAGTCGCCGCATACTCATCGCGGCTCAGGCGATAATGCGCCACCGGCCCGCGCTTCGCCATGCGCGCCGCCTCGCCGTCCTTCAGCCGCGCCGTGAGCCAGTCCACCACGCGGCCCAATTCCTCTGCCGATGGCTGCTTCTCATCCTCCGGCGGCATCTCCCCCGAGTTCATGCGAAACACCACCTCCGCCCACCGCTCCGCCGTCTGCAATTCCCCAAACTCCCGCACGAGCGAATCGAGCCGGAAGTCCCCCTTCTGCTTCTTCTCGCCGTGACAGCGCACGCAGTGGTCCGCGAAAAATTTCTCCACCGCCGGCTCCGCAAACACGCGGCCAGCAGCGGCGCAAAGCAGCAACAAAAATAGGAATCGAGCCATGCGGTTCTTCATCGGGAAATGGGAAGCGGCATGGACGGCTACGCCATCTCCAGCCCGCGCATCGTGCCCTTCGATGTGGAGAATGTGTCCGCCTCGATCCCGAGGCGCTGGAGCATCGAGAGGTAGAGATTGCTCAGCGGGTAATTGTTTTTCGTGTCGAAAGCGAGGTGCTGGCCGTGCTTGAAGCCGCCGCCTGCGAGCAGGACGGGCAGGTTGTTGTTGTCGTGCGAGTTCGCGCTGCCCATCGGCGTGCCGTAGAGGACCATCGTGCGGTCGAGCAGCGTTTCGTTTTCCTCCTTCGTCCCGGCGAGCGCGGTGAGAAAATCGCCCAGCGCGGCGAACTGCGCCTCTTCCTTCGCGCGCAGGTCGGTGATGACATCGGGCCGGCCACCGTGGTGCGTGATGCCGTGAATCACCGTCGTGTCGATGAAGAGCGAGATGACGCGCGTGCTGTCCGTCTCCAGCGCGAGCTTCATCACGTCGAGCATCAGTCGCGTCTTCGCCACGAACTCGCGAGCGTCGTCGATATCGTCCGGGGCCTTCGCGGCGACGACGGGCTTGGGCTTGTGCTCCCATTCCTCCGAGCTGTGCAGGCGGCTCTCCAACTCGCGCACAGAGGTAAGGTATTCGTCCATCCGCGCCTGGTCGCTTTTGGAAAGCGAGCGGTTCAGCCGTTTCGTCTGGTCGCCGACGAAATCGAGCATCGAGCGCCCCTGCCGCAGCGCCTCGACGTTCGCCGCGACTTCCTCAGGCTTGCCCTGCGCAAAGAGCCGCTGAAACAATTTCTTTGGGCTGCGCTCGGACGGGATGGGCGCGCCGCTGCGGGTGTAGCTGAGCGTCGAGCCTTCGTTGCTCATCGCGAGCACGAGCGACGGGTGGCGCGTGCGGTTGCCGATTTGCTCGGCGGCCAACTGGTCGAGCGACACCCAGTTTCTAAATCCGCCGCGCTCCGGGTGCGGCGTGCCCGTGATGAAACATTTCTCCGCCGCGTGACCGCCGGTGACGCCCGGATGACTGACGCCGGAAAAGACGGTCATCGCCTTGCGATGCGCCGCAAGCTTTTCGAGATACGGCGTCGCCGCGTAATCCGCGCCCGCTTTCTCCGGGAAAAAGAACTGCGGCATGATGCCCATGTTCGTCTCGATGCAAATCATGCGCCTCGGCTTCGCGGCCTCGGTCGCGGCAGTGGCGAAGCGCGGCAGCATCGCTTCGAGAAAGGGCAGCGCGAGCGTGATGCCAGCGCCGCGCAGGAAAGTGCGGCGATTGAGCGAGGGTGAAAGAGTGATGGATGTCATGAGCTTGGTGAGTTGAGTGGATTACTTGGCCGGCGGCGCGGTCTGAGGCGTTTTCATTTCCACCCCGCGTTTTTTCAGCGCGGCTTCCAGCGCCGCGCGGTTGGTTTTCTCGGCATCCACGAGCGCGACGATGCGCCCGGCCTTGAAATCCACGGTCGCCGCCGCAACGCCCGCGATTTTGAAAATACTCTCGTAAGCCGCCAGCCCGCACGCCGGGCAATCGCAGCCCGCGGCGGCGATTTCGATGCGAGCGAGTTTGTCCTTCGGCGTCGCATCCAGCGGGGCGATGCCGATGGTGTGGCGCGTGGCGCCGCGCAGCAGATCGTTGAACCGCTCGATGACCTGCTCCGGCTTCGTCTCCTTGAAAGCCACCTTCACATCGTAGGCAAACACCGCCTCCGCGTGCTCGAAGTCCACGCTGACCAGGTTCACGCCCGGCAGCTTTTCCATCGCCGCGCGCAAGGCCGCCTCACGCTGCGGAGAAAAAAGTCCGGTGACGCGGTGCGGCACATTTTCCTCGCCCGCAAAAGCGGCGGCGAGGCTGAGCAGGAGTAGGCAAAGTGCTTTCATCGGGTTTGGAAAAGTGCGCTCGCGGTCAGCTCGTGGATGAGCGTGCGGAGGCCGCCGCCTTGCTTGTGAGTGCGGGCGACGATGGCGGCGATTTCATCGCGGTCGCTGAAGGCGAGGTCGCGGCCCGTGGAGTAGATGGCGAGTTGCTGCGTGAGATTTTTTAAGAGTTGCGGCTTGTCGGCGGCGAGCAGGGTTTGGAATTCGCGGATGCCGGAGAATGTCCGTTCGTCCGGCAGTACACCGCTCGCGTCCACCGGCGGGCCATCCTTACTCATTTTGCCGTCGGCGCGCATGGCGCGGTAGCGGTCACGGTAGCCGCCGATGACATCGAACGACTCCAGCGCGAATCCCGGCGGGTCCATCTTCGCATGGCAGCCGGCACAGGACGGGTCGGCGCGGTGCTTGTCAAGTTGCTCGCGGATCGTCGTCGTGCCGCGCACGTCGGGTTCGACGGCGGGAGTGCCCGGCGGCGGCGGCTCGGGCGGTTGACCCAGCAGGCGCGCCATCACGAATGCGCCGCGCGGCACGGGCGATGTCGTGGTGCCGTTGGCGGTGACTTTCAAAACGGACGCCTGGGTCAGGAAGCCTCCGCGCGGGCTGTCCGGCGGCAGGGCGACGCGGCGGATTTGTGAGCCGGTCACTCCAGGAATGCCGTAATGCAGGGCGAGCTTTTCATTCAGCATCGCGAAGTCCGAGCGCACGAGATGTGACGCATCGAGATTCTTCTCAATCGTTTCCCGGAGATAGGCGCGCGTCTCGGCGACCATCGAGTCCTGGAGGTAGGGATTGAATTCGGGGTAAAGTTTTTTGTCCGGATCGTTCGCGGCGATGGCACGCAATTTCAGCCACTGGCCGCAGAAATCCTCGATGAACCGCTGGGACTTGGCGTCCTTGAGCATCCGCTCGACTTCCTCGCGCAGCAAAGCGCGGAGTTTGCCGGAGGCGGCGAGTTCTGTGAGCCGCGCATCGGGCATCGAGTTCCACAGGAAATAGGAGAGCCGGCAGGCGAGCGCGTGGTCATCGAGTTTCGCGTCCGGCTCCACATGATAGAGAAAGTCCGGCGAGCAGAGTGCCGCCCGATACGCCCAGCGCATCGCCGACTCGAAGCAGTCGCCCGCCTGGAGCCGCTCCTCCACTTTCGCGACGTAAGCCTTTCGCATCTCCTCCGCGACGGGACGCCGGAAGGCCCTGGGCAGAAACGCGGCGAGCAATTTGTCCGCGTCCACGAGCGGCTGTTCACTGCGCACCGTCCACAAGCCCTTGGCCGGGTCGGGCCGGTTTTTTCCCGCGCCGATTTGCCGCACCGCTTTCCGCAGCGGCGCGCGCACGCCGGGATTCGCGTCCGCTTTCCACTCCACCAGCGGCAACTCGCCGAACAGCGCACGATGCGAGCGCGGCGGCCACACGTCATGGAGCGGGCCTTCGATGTCGAGCCAGTCGCAGGCGACCGCAGGCACGGTGGCTCCCATCGCCCGCAGTTTGCCGCGCGTTTCCGTGTGCTTGAGGGACGCGGCGTTGAAGCCGAGGATTTCGTTGTGGTTCATCCACACCGTCATTTCGTGCTCCTTCGATTCGAGAGATGGGGCATCAAAGTAGCCGAGCACATAACTCGGATGCTGCCCGCCGCGACCGTCGCCCGTGAGCTGCACCACCGACAGGCGCGCGGTCTCCGTGCCGCGCGACGGCAGCACCTGGCCTTTGTCCCATTGGAAGCTCCACAACGAAGTCCGCACCCGATAGCGCCCCGGATAGATCGTCACGTGCGCCGCGAAGTAAGGGCTGAACGATTCGTCCTCGGGCCGGAAAAGTCCGACCGTGCTCCCGCGCTCGAAGGTGCCCATCCGTTCGTGCGCGCCTTCGTCAAGGTGCTCCTGCGCACCCGCGGGCGGGAATTCCGGATCGGGCTTTTTGTCGCGAAGCAGCACGCCATCACCATGCAGCAGCACATGCGCGACGGAGCTGCCGTGCTGGGCGATCGAGAGACGCTTTTTCTGCACCGTGGGAGCCTGCGGCTGGGTGGCCGTGGCCAGATTGAGCGTGTGATCGGCGGCTTCGAGATACTTCGCGAGATTCACATGCGAGATGTCGAGCGCGTCGCTGTTGTTGTCGAAGCCATGCGCCGAGCCATCCGGCGGCAGTTCGCCCGCCACCGCCAGCCCCGGCATGTCGAAAAGATCGCGCATGGTGTTCTCATACTCACCACGAGTAAGCCGCCGGATGCGCGTGCGCCCGTCCTGCGTCCGCGCCCGCTCCGCCGCGACGAGCGAATCGCGCAGCCACTTCGTCACCGCCGCCGAGTCCTTCGCCGCCGGACGCGCCTTCTTCTTCGGCGGCATCTCGCCGCTTGCGATGGCGTCGTGGACTTTCACCCAGCGCGCAAAGTTATCCGCGTTGGTGAAGTCTGCCTTGAGCGCGGTGAGGTCGAGGCCACCCTTCTTCTCATCCGCGTCGTGGCAGTCGGTGCAATGCTTTTCAAAAAATGCCTGCTGCTGTGCGACCGCGCGGGGGCACAGAATCATTAGGGAAACGCTGAATAAAGCGAAAGTCCCTGTAAAATAGCGGGACAGCGGGCGATAGAGCTGATAGACAAGAGCATGGAAAAGCAAATGAGTTTCGCGGCAGCGGAGTACAGCGAAAAAAAGAAAACCACCCGGCGGGAGAAATTT